>CAYUGX010000302.1:0-5756 GCA_964444375.1 uncultured Porphyromonadaceae bacterium
ATGGTTATTTTAACTACCACCGACCCCCTCATTGCGGCACATGATCTCGAAACCGGAGAAGAATTGTGGCAGGTCGAATGCCTGATGGGTGAAGTGGGAGCATCAGCCGCCTATGGATCAGGACTGGTATTTGGAGCCAATGAATATGCCCGAATTCTTGGAATTAGGCCTGGATCCGAACCAGAAATAGTGTGGGAGAATGATGAATACCTGCCAGAAGTTGCCAGTCCAGTCGAGTCTGAAGGGCTACTTTTTGTAGGAACCAGTTATGGAGTTTTCGTCTGCTATGATGCTTTGACAGGCGAAAAGGTCTGGGAGCACGAGGCCAATCAGGGCTATTATGCGTCTCCCATGGTTGCCGATGGAAAGGTGTATGCCATGGACATGGATGGTGTGATGCATATTTTTGGAGTGAGCAGAGAACTTCAGGTTATTGCTGAGCCTGAGCTGGGCGAAAAGGCAGTGGCCTCCCCGGCCTTTGCTAATGGTAGGATTTACTTGCGAGGCGATAAGAACTTGTATTGCATCGGTGAAAAATAGTGGATTAATGGATTGGGATCCAAAAGAGATAGAGCAAATTGTAAACGATTGCGGCAGGGAGGCCAATCAGGTGATACCTGTATTGCAAGCAATTCAGGAAAAATACAATTACCTGCCGGAGGGCGCCCTGAGAAGGGTTTGTGAGGTATCTGATATAACTGCCGCCCAGATTGTTGGGGTAGCCAGTTTTTACACACAATTCAGAATGGAGCCGGTGGGTCAGCACTTGATCAAAGTATGCGTGGGTACGGCTTGCCACGTCAAAGGAGCTGGATTAATCCACGATGCCTTTGCACGTGAACTCAAGTTGAAAAATGGGCGCCTTACTGATGATGAGGGGATGTATACCCTCGACAAGGTCAGTTGCCTGGGCTGTTGCACAATCGCACCAGTAGTTCAGATCGATGAGGTGACGTACGGACATGTTGCGCCCGATCAGGTGGGTGGATTGTTGCGTGATTTCGAAACGATCCCATCCGGCAGGAGAAAAGGAAAATACAGAAAAGCAGACGGAGCTGAAATCGCCGGGGAGATTCGCATTGGCCTCGGCTCATGCTGTGTGGCCAGCGGTAGTGATGACATCAGGCAGGCACTCGAAAGCACCGTGCAGAAAAAGCACCTGCCCGTTACACTTAAACATGTAGGTTGTGTGGGGATGTGCCATCAGGTTCCATTGGTTGAAGTCGTTCCAGCAAAAGGGGATACAAGTCTCTATGCCAAAGTGAAACCCGATGAAGTGGTCAAAATCATTGATCGGCACTTCAAACCAACTGGCTTGCTGAATCGCCTGGGAGACCGGCTGATGCAAACCCTCGCCTGGGTGCAGGATGATCAGCAACGAGAAAGCATAGAACGCTATTCAATCGATTACCGGGATCAACCCGTGTCGGCCTTTCTTGATAAGCAAATTCCAATCGCTACCGAGCATCGAGGGGTGATCAACCCACTCGATTTGGTTGAATATCGAACCCGCGGGGGATTGCTGGGATTAAAAAAAGCCCTGACCCAGATGCAACCCAATGAAATTATTGAGGCAGTCAAGCAAAGTGGAACACGGGGCCGTGGAGGTGGAGGATTTCCGACCGGCAATAAGTGGGAACTGGTGGCTGGACAGCCGAATGAAAATAAATACCTTATCTGTAATGGCGATGAAGGAGACCCAGGTGCATTCATGGACCGAATGCTTATGGAATCGTATCCCTATCGGATACTCGAAGGCATCCTGATTGCTGCCTATGCCACCGGGATACAGCAAGGCTATATTTATCTGCGGGCTGAGTATCCTTTGGCTGTGACTCGCATGAAGCATGCATTAAAAAATTTGAAACAAGAAGGACTGGTTGGAGAGAATATACTTGATAGTGGTTTTTCTTTTAAACTTGAAATTTATGAAGGAGCCGGCGCTTTTGTGTGTGGAGAAGAGACAGCCCTGATTGCCTCCATTGAGGGCAATCGCGGTTTCCCCAAAGTGCGTCCGCCCTATCCGGCTGTTAAGGGATTGAACGGCATGCCTACTCTGGTCAATAATGCCGAAACCTATGCCATGGTCCCCTGGATCATCAAGACTGGGGCCGATCGATTTAATGCAATCGGTACGGCAAATTCTGCCGGGACAAAAGTATTTGCCCTGGCGGGAAAGGTGGCTCGGGGCGGACTTATTGAAGTGCCCATGGGAATTACGATAAGAGAAATTGTCGAAGAGATTGGCGGAGGCATTCAAGACGGGAAACAGTTTAAGGCTGTTCAGATTGGGGGACCTTCTGGCGGCTGCATACCTGCCAGGCTGGCCGACTCACCTATTGATTTTGAATCACTCAAAGAATTGGGTGCTATGATGGGTTCGGGCGGTATGGTGGTGCTGGATGAAAACGATTGCATGGTCGATATGGCCAGGTATTTTCTTTCGTTTACCCAAAACGAATCGTGCGGTAAATGCACCTTTTGCCGGGTTGGAACCAAACGGATGCTTGATATCCTTGACCGTCTAGCACGTGGGAAGGCCAAAAAAACTGACCTAACAGAATTGGAGAATTTGGCCGATTGGACCAAAAAAGGCAGTTTATGTGGGCTGGGTAAATCAGCTCCCAATCCGGTGCTATCGACACTGAACTATTTTAGAGAAGAGTATGAAGCCCATATGGAGGGACAATGTCCGACCGGGAAGTGCACGGATCTCATTCAGTATCGCGTTACAGACGATTGCATTGGTTGTACCTTATGTGCCCAGAAATGCCCGGTCGATGCCATCCCCTTTCAACCTCACGAGAAACACGAAATAAACCAGGATTTGTGCATAAAATGTGATACATGTCGATTGGTATGTCCGGAGGAGGCAGTGATTAAGCAATGAGTGATCAAATACACATACACATCGACGGCGTTGCAGGAGTCTTTGATCCCGGAACAACAGTACTCGCTGCAGCCGAACACATGGGGATTGCCATACCCACCATGTGTCACTATCCTGGTCTGCCATCTCATACCTCATGTATGGTCTGCATGGTGAAGAATACCACCTCAGGTGATTTATTTGCCAGTTGCTCGATGCCCATTGAAGATGGTATGAACATCAGCACCATAGGCGATGAGATTCAAGAGGCTCGAAAAACTGCCCTGGAACTTCTGTTGAGCGACCATACCGGGGATTGCCAGGCACCTTGTCAATTATCCTGTCCGGCTCAAATGGATATTCCACTAATGAATAGGCTTCTTGCTGATGGAGAAACCAACGAAGCCCGACAAGTGGTGTTGGAGGATATTCCCTTTCCATCAATTTTAGGACGAATTTGTTCAGCCCCCTGCGAAAAGGCTTGCAAAAGAAAGCCGATCGATGATGCCGTGTCCATCTGTTTGTTGAAGCGATATGCCGGAGACGTGGGAGAGACGAAAGGCGAGTCGAAGCCAAGCGTAGATCCCGATTTATCGGGAAGACGAGAGACGATAGAAGAGAGACAAAGTAATAGAGATCGACGAATTGCTGTTGTTGGTGGGGGTGTGGCTGGGTTAACGGCGGCCTATTATTTGACCATGCTTGGTTATTCGGTGGTCGTTTTTGAAAAGAACGATGTTGCCGGTGGGGCCTTGTGGCGTGAAGAGGTGCAAGACAGATTGCCTGAAGAGGTGTTGACAAAAGAATTGCAGGAGGTTTTGGATAAAGGGTTTGAAATTCGATACAATGAGCGAATTACCCGTGAGGGATTGACTATCCTAAAACAGCATTTTGAAGTGCTCTTGTTAGCCACCGGTCATGATGGTTCCATCGATTATGAGAACGAAGAGGCTGTATTTGTCACACCACGTGCCAGTAAGATGGCTGTACGGGCTGTGGCTCATGGGAAAGAATTGGCAAAAAAAGCTGAACAATATCTTAATGATATAGAAGTGACTGGAAGCCGCAAGCGATTTAATTCTCGTTTTGGTAAGCTTCACGAGGAAGAGTATGCTGAGTACTTGAAAGAATCTGTCAATGAGAAAAGACAGGAGGCTGAGAAGCTCGAATTGGGACTGTCAGCAGATCAGGTTCGATTGGAAGCCAGCCGCTGTTTGCGTTGCGATTGTCGTAAAGCCGATAACTGCTCCTTGCGTGATTTTGCGGATAGCTACTCAGCGAATCAACGAAGGTACTGGGACGAATCAAGACAACGAGTCACCAAGCAAATCCAGCCGGGTGGAATAATTTATGAACCCGCCAAGTGTATCAAGTGCGGAATATGTGTGCGGATCACGAAACAATATGGGGAAGAATTCGGTTTTACCTTTATTGGAAGGGGATTTGATGTTAAATTAGGGATCCCATTTAATGAAAAACTGGATCAGGCTTTGGTGAAAACCGCTAATTTGGTAGCCGAGGCCTGTCCAACAGGAGCATTAGCAAAGCAATCATGAGAATAAGACTATTAGTAATTTTCTCCTTGATGGCCGTGGCCTGCCAGGCTCAGGATGGATGGCCTATTTTCAGGGGAAATCAGCAGCTTCTGGGTGTAAGTAAAAGTACCATTCCAGCCCAACCTCAATTACTGTGGAGCGTCAACCCCGGAAGCGGAATATTGGCTCCGCCTGTTGTGAGCAATGGGCTACTGGTTGTTGGATCTGAGAATGGTTCTGTGTACGGAATCAATGCCAAGGGAGAAAAAGCGTGGGCTGTTGAAACCGATAATGCATTTGAAGCCCCGGCATTGATACTAAATAATACGGTCTACGTGGGCAACCTGACCGGTACGCTGTATGCCCTGGATTTGACATCCGGCCTGAAGAAATGGGAGTACCTCACAGACAACCAGATTATGGGTTCGCCTAATTACTGGAAAGTCGGAAAGCAGAACCGACTTGTAGTGGGCAGTTATGATTACTATCTGCACTGCGTTGATGCAGCCAATGGAGATAGCTTATGGACCTATGAATCAGATAATTTCATCAATGGAGCAGCCGGTTGTTACGATGGAAAAGCCATTTTTGGTGGATGCGACGGTTACTTACATATTGTGGATATTGCAAGTGGTCAGGCTGTACGTAAAGTAGAAGTGGCCACCTATGTGGCCAGCTCAGTGGCTGTGCAAAACGACAAGGCCTATATCGGTGACTATGACGGACGGTTTTCTTGCGTGGATTTAGTCACCGGCAACATCACATGGAAATTTGAAGAGAAAGAGGCAAATTTGCCTTTTATTGGATCGCCTTCGATTCGAGATGGAAAAGTAATTGCCGGAAATCGCGATAAGTTTGTCTATTGTTTTGATCAGGAGACAGGTCATCTGCTTTGGAAGACGAATTCAGGAAGCAGGGTCGATGCATCTCCAGTAATCATAGGCAATCAGGTTTTAATTGCCAATATGCGTGGTGACCTGCAGCTGCTCGATATCGATACAGGCAAGATTCAATGGTCATATGAAGTTGGGGCTGGGATTGTTGGTAACCCAGCGGTATGCGATGGCAAAATCTGGTGTGCAGCCAGTGATGGTTTTATTTATTGTTTTGGCAAATGAAAATCTTACAAATTATACCGGGATCTGGGGGCAGTTTTTATTGTGGAAATTGCCTCCGCGACAGCAAATATGTTGAGGCCATCAAGAAATTGGGGCATGAGGTCGTCAAGATACCCATGTATCTCCCCCTGTTCGACGATGAGCGGGATCTGGAGCAGGAAATACCCGTTTTTTACGGGGCGATCAGCATCTACCTGAAGCAGCAATCTCCTATATTCAGGAAGGCGCCCAAAT
>CAYUGX010000303.1:0-5696 GCA_964444375.1 uncultured Porphyromonadaceae bacterium
AATGTCGAGGCAAGGAAGACTCTTGCTAACCGCAAATATTCCCAGACAGGTGCATTAAGCATAATGTATGAGATAGAGCGCTTGGGCAAAGAATCACCTTCAATATCAACGATTAACCGAGTCTTAAAACGTAACAATCTGATTAATGCCAGTAGTGTAAAGCAAAGAAAGGGGATTGAATATCCAAACTATTTTACACTGGTTCAGCAGATGGATCTGGTTGGACCGAGATATCTCACAGGGGGCTCTCGGTTCTATTTTCAAAATATAATTGATGCTGATAATCATTACGTTGGTGTGTATCCAGCTAGAGATAAAAGCTCTAAAACGATAGCAAGATCGATAGCTCATTTTTGGACAACTTATGGTATGCCTGATTACTTTCAGATGGATAATGATCTACCCTTTAGAGGGAGCAATCGTCATCCAAGGAGTCTTGGCATTGTGTTGCGTCTAGCACTTTCTCAGGGAGTTACGCCAATCTTTATACCACCTTCTGAGCCTTGGAGAAATGGTATTATCGAAAAGTTTAATTCGAACTTAAACAAGTATTTCTTTTCGGCACAGAGATTTGGCTCTTTTGAAGACATCGAAAAGCAAGCACCCGAGTTTTCAGCTTTTCACAACCAGAATCATCGGTACTCAACTCAAGGAGGTAAATGCCCCAATCAAATAGAATCAATCTCTAAAATCTACAAACTCGGCTCAATAGATCTGGATGAACCAATACCTCTGGTTGATGGCTCGATTCTATTCATACGTTTCGTAAGAAGCAATAGAAAACTCACCATACTCGGAACCAATTTTATATTGAAAAAGGAATTGGTTTACACCTATGTTATCGCTGAAGTAGTGATTGATCAACATATTCTTGTAGTAAACCAAGATGGAAAAATCCATCACATTTTCCCGTTTCTAATGCCTGTTGACTGATAAACAATATGTCAATGAACTGATGATATTTTGCCTCCCTTAGAAGGCGCCCCCCCTAGGGGGGAAAAAGAATACTTTATGTATTACATCAATCTATAGTTTTTTTATATGTGTAATCGATCTTCTGATATTTTGCTCATTTTAGAAAGTGTAAACGATGTGGTGATATATTACACTTAGGTCTTAAAAAGTTGTATTTTAGTCGCATGCAACGTCGTGAAACAAGAATAGTCAACATAGGAAATGTCTCGTTGGGAGGCCACCACCCCATCCGTGTCCAATCGATGACGAACCTGCCGACAGCCGATGTCAGGGGCCAGGTTGACCAGATTTTAAAATGCGTCGATGCGGGTGCCGAGTACATGCGCATTACCGTACCAACCATGAAAGACATCGAGCACTTCAAGGCTATCAAGCATGGACTCAGGACTAGTGACTCGGGACATCGGGTGCCCGTGATTGCGGATGTTCACTTTAGTCCGAAGATAGCGGTTGAAGTAGCGAAATATGCCGACAAGGTTAGAATTAATCCGGGCAACTTTCTCCAATCACCGTCATCCCCGCGAACGCGGGGACCGAAAGGAACAGGTAGGACTTCAGTCATTGATCCACCCCAACCCCCTCCTTTGTCAAGGAGGGGCTCTGATGAATACATGAGCTTGCTTTATGAGGCTTTGCTGCCTTTACTTACCACCTGCAAAGACCACGGTACGGCCCTTCGCATCGGCACAAACCATGGCTCACTCTCAGAACGCATTATGAATCTGTATGGCGATACACCCGAAGGTATGGTGGTGGCTACGATGGAGGCAGTGGAAGCCTGTCGGATGGCTGATTTTCATGAGATCGTATTGTCTTTGAAATCATCGAATGTACGAGTGATGACTGAAGCCACACGTCTTTTGGTTCACCGACTGGATGAAAAAGGGTGGAACTACCCGGTTCACCTAGGGGTAACCGAGGCTGGTGATGCAGAGGAAGGACGCATCAAATCGGCCGTTGGTATTGGATCGTTGCTGGTTGATGGATTTGGTGATACCATCCGGGTGAGCTTGACCGAAGATCCTGAGCATGAAATTCCGGTGGCATACAACATACTACAAGCTGCCCGGGCCAGGATCACCAAAACCGATTACATTGCCTGTCCGGGGTGCGGCCGCACTCAGTTCGATTTGCAAAACACTCTCCAAAAAGTCAAGGCTGCCACAGCTCACCTCACCGGATTGAAGATCGCCGTCATGGGCTGCATCGTAAACGGCCCCGGCGAAATGGCCGATGCTGATTATGGCTATGTGGGAGCCGGCAATGGGAAGGTGTCGTTGTACAAAGGGAAGGAGTTGGTGCGGAAAAACATACTGGAGGAAGAGGCCATCGGCGCGTTGTTGAAACTTATCGATAATCATGCCTAGTACCATTGGGTCCCCAATCAAGTTGGGGATGACAATGGTTGGTAGGCGTAGATGAAGTTGGCTGTTGGATCTTTGGCGAGCACTATACCTGGTTCGGGCAATGCTCGCCACGAGCATTCTCCTCGCCCGTTAACCAATGCCACCAAAAATTTCGCCCGCCAACCATTGTCATCCCTGCGAAAGCAGGGAACTGCTCGAACTGGTATAATGCACAAAAAGGCTGGCCACTTTATAAGGCAGTAACACGCTTCTCCAGCAACGCAGCTTCCTCAAGAAACTCATCCAAGCCCAGCTCGCGCACAAAGACCAAACCATGGGTCGCCCTCAATGTTGGCATCTCATTCTGATAAAAGAAGTCTTTTCCGAGCAGTAATTGCACTTCCTTAAACTGCTCAACCCATATCTTCTGGGCCAAATCGCAGAACGGTGCATTCATCTCGGGGCTGGGGAAACTGGCGTCGACCTGACTCAGGTAGCATTGCCTGAATGAGTTTTGGAGGGTGGCCATACTGTTCAATGAGACAGGCACGTACATGTTGGCCTCGGCGGGGTGGTAGCGGTACCAAACATTGCGGTAGCCGATGATCTTGAGCGTACTGAGATCCTTTTCTTTGCTCCACCGTTGCAAAGCGCGGGCGGTGGCCTGCAGCACCTTGTAATGGGTGTCTGGTCCCGATCCTTCGGGATCCATGGTGACCGAAATGATATCGGGATCAACCCGTTTCAACAGATCCAAAATGGGTATCACATCGCGCTCTTCTTCGGGTTGCTCAGTGAAAATGTCGCCTTTGTAAAATCCTAATCTTAAGTGGTGAATATCGGTCACCAATTTACCCGAATGCGCCCATACCAGCTCTTCTTCAAATTCACGTACCATGCCCTTCAATAACTGAATGTTGGGCTCGTTTTTCTCTCCGTCATAATACTCCAAGAGGGTTTTAATCACCTCCCGGATGCAGCTTCTGAGTTCATTGATACTCTTGACTTCGTACACTCGGACCAGGCATCGCACGATCCGGTGGCACAAACCCCGGGTCTTGCCCTCTTCATCCTGGGCAGCAACCTTGTTGAGGTAGTGGTTGACATCTTTGTCCCATTTGTATAAGTACCCAGTTTCAAAGAAGTCTTTGTAGCGGATCATCTCGATCTGTCCGGAATCAATCAAACGGAAGGTCTGACGTAAACTGTCCAACAAGAAACGATTACTGATGGCCGTAAAACCGGAGGTCATCACTGCGAAATGTACCCGGTTGGTGGGCTCACGGAGTTGGCGGTTGACCAGGGGCATAATACCAAGCATGATGTCATCGTGATGGGGGCCAGTATGCAAAATAGTCTTGTTCGTAACCTTTTCTAATCCATGGAAGAGGCGTTGCTTAACAACTTCAATTGTATCAGGGATTCGGGACATCGAGACGTCGGGACTGGGGAAATTGGGATGTTGGGACTGAGTACTGATGACTGATGACTGATGACTAATCTTGTGCGCATACACCCCCTCATCAATACAATATTTCAATAAAGCCCGAATGTCTTTTTCGGTGTTCCAATTGCCTACTTGGAAAAAGGTTCGTTGTGTGTCGTCGAGTAATTTGGCTGCACCATCCGTGAGGTAAAACCGGGCATTGGGAAGACCCATAAGGGCGGTGCCTGGGAATTTGACATCTGGTCTTCGCTCTAATGCATTTTTAATCACTTTTGCTTTAGCTTCGCCGGCGGCAAAAACAAGGGCGACTACATCCTTGTTGTACCGGATGGTGCCAAGTCCGATGGTGATGACCAGTCTTGATTTTGATACCTCTATGCCACCTAAATCACCTGCAGCAGCTGCTTGAGTTTCATAATTGGTTTGGGTTAAGCGAGTGGTGCTTTGGTGGTCAGATCCCCGCATGTTGAAAGCGATGTGTCCGTCTGGCCCTACCCCACCCAACCAGAATCCGATGCCCCCCATCTCACGAATGCGCCATTCGTAATCCATGCACCAGTTGTCGATGGCCAGGATGGCCTTTTGCTGAGTCTCTTCTAGTTGCGACTTTGGCTCACGGTAACGCAAGCTGAGATCGATAGCTAGATCTGGAAACACCTGCTTGAAAAATACCGGCATTTCATCTGAATTGATCAGCAAGGCATTAGCCGGATCAAGGCCCATACCTTTGATGTAGAACTCATTCACGTACGAATAAAAACTGTTGTGTTGAACCGGGTCAATGGGGTAAAAATCATCCATCTGTACAAAACGCAAATCCCGCAGGTCGGGCTTTTTCTTCAATCGCAGTCCATGCTCATTCAGCAAGTGATCGGTCTCCTTCGATCCCCAAGAATCCAAGATACGGTGTGTCCACCTGATGAAGTATTCGGGCGTTTTTCCGGTAGGGAGAGATATTACCCCTTCAGGATGGGCACTCACCCACTCAAGGAAGCGGAGCGCAGTCAGGAAGCCAAGTTCGGGGAAGTTATCAACGAGGATGTAGGGGATGTGGGTGGAAGGTTCTCCTTGATTCGATTTTTCGATGAAGTGTTGTTCGACTGGGGATGTTAGTTTCATGGTGTGAAGTTACGAACTTCTTAAGACCGAAGACCCAAGACCTAAGACCGAAATCAGACGTAAGACTTAAGACTTATGTCTTTTTTTTGCCAGCACTTTGCTCGCCAGCCAACCATTGTCATCTCGGAGCGAAGCGGAGATCCCGATTTATCGGGGTCCACGAAGGTGGGAACCCTATAGAACAGGTAATAATTTTGGCAAGGTTACTTAAAGACATCTACCAACGTATACTCCTCATCCACTACCACCCCTCTCAATCCACAAGCCTCCGCTGCAACAATATTATCCGGTAGGTCATCAATAAAAAGCGTCTCTTGAGGCACTACATTGGCCAGCTTGATGGCCTTCTTGAAAATGTGGTGATCGGGTTTTCGGTAGCCCAGGTCGTGTGAATAGAAAGCCTGCTCCATGAGCTCTTCAAAACCATTGATTCCGTATTCTGCTCTAAGTTTACCGTTGAAATACTCGGCATGCAGGGCATTGGTGTTGCTGAGCAGAAAAACACGGTAGGTCTTTGTCAACTCCTGAACCAGCTCGATCACACCTGGTTTATAATCACGCAACAAAGCACAAAATGCGGATACCAATGGTTCGCGATTTCCCTGATAACCAGACAACGAAGACAACCGGACAAGCAGCTCATCAGGGCTGAATTTTCCACATTCGAAATCGAGAAACAGCTGCAATACTTCGGGTCGATCGTTCAAATTGTATGCATCCTGTATACCCAGTTCATGAAATGCGTCGTAAGTCTTCTTAAAGTCGATGTTTATCAGCACGCCGCCTAAGTCGATGAATAGGTTCTTTAT
>CAYUGX010000304.1:0-5654 GCA_964444375.1 uncultured Porphyromonadaceae bacterium
CTCTTCGCCAATGCGTATTATTGCCGATGCATCGATTGTCGATGAACGGTTTTGCCGGTTGGTCATGTGAAATAGTACCGTATTATTGGTCGTGGGCGAATATTGTTTGGCATTTTTCAAATCATTATGGATCGGTTTATCAATGGTAATTATCCCATGGATGTGGTTTGGCATGACAATGAATTCGCCCAGTTTTACAAACGGAAAATGATTTGGGATTTCAATCCAGCAGGTTGACGCAATTTGACCTATAACAGACAATTCCATTGTTCGAATACCATTTGACATGACAATTTCCCCGAAGTAGTGTTTCCGATACTTCGTACAAATGGTGATGAAGTATGATCCGTTCCATCCATAATCCCAGCTGCTGCAACGGGCAGATTCTATCCGGTACCGGTTTTGGTATAGCTTTTTCATTGATTCGTGAAAAGAGGATTGTAATTTTTCATCCTCTGGTATAGGATGAAGCTTAAGTAAATCAGGGTACGGATATTTGATGAGATTGTTTCAGATCAGCGATTGAAAATCAATCTGTACAGCAAAAAACCGACATCAACAATTTATAGGTCAGGATATAAACCCCAGGGCAGGTATTTTCACTGGGGCCGGCAACATTTAACCGCTTGATTTCAGTTGTTTGCAGCCAGTCAATTATCCGTTGTTGTGCATCAGGTTCATTGGGATTGATTACCAGAATAGCTTTATTGAAGAGCTTGCAGCATCGAACCGAAAACTCTGAACCGGAATCAAGCACAGAAGTGGATAGTACCAAGGTAGCCTCAGCATCCCGAACATTCCATTCGGTGCGCAAAGATCGGGGAACGCCTGGTGCTATTTGACTGCAAGTCTCCGGAGTTTCTTTGAGATTATAGTGATCTGGGATCAGACCATCCTCGCAGATTCCACCAGGTGGACACCACCCACCCACCTGGAGACCACAATCCAGGCCTGCTTGAAGAGCGGCTTGATCTACTCCGGTTTGGCCACCTGAAACAATGGTTAATGGTAGACTATTAGTGGGCACAATTGACACAATACATGCTTTCAGGACGAAATAATATTCGACCAAGGGGGATCGGTCTCTTGCATCGCAAACACAGACCAAAATCCGGTTCTCCAACTTTTGAAAGAACAAACTGCAGATTTTTAAGCTTGGCTTCAGCCTGTCTCAATGAAGCCTGGGTAACACTTTGATTGTTTATGGCATCCATTCTTGATATCCGACCAATGGCTACATCGGGCTC
Organism: uncultured Porphyromonadaceae bacterium; assembly: GCA_964444375.1. Lineage (GTDB taxonomy): Bacteria > Bacteroidota > Bacteroidia > Bacteroidales > UBA12481 > JABHCC01. The sequence continues at coordinate 1,248 of CAYUGX010000304.1, forward strand.
AACCGGTTGTGTCATGTCTTTGTAATCCAAAATCAATTGCTCTGTCTTTTGGATTTCATCCTGAATCTTCTGTTTGATTTCTTCCATTCACATAAACTTACGAATTTGGATTTGATGCGCAAAGAATTTTAAATCCCTTAACTTTGCGAGCGATTTTCAACCAGCAAACAATTTCAACCATGGGCCTAGAATTGAAGCAAAACTGCAAGTACTCTTTATTGGTTGCCACTTCAATGGGTGTTCGCATAACTCCCATTAATGGTCAACCTGTTCATGCCAGCGACATGTTTCGCATGCAAGCCACCAGCGCCGAAACCAATGTGGCCAGTATTTCCTCATACCTAGGCTTACCAGTCAAAGTCTTGACCAATTTTGTCAAAGGAAGCCCGGTTGCTCAATTCATAAAGAGCAATTTGAAAGCCCGGCATATGGACTACGAGGGACCCGAAGTAGAACAAGGTGATCCCTGGGGCTATCGTCACCAATTTAATATAGCAGACAGCGGATATGGTAGCCGGGGACCTCGGGTTCATAACGATCGGGCAGGTGAAGTTGGGCGCACATTGAATGCTCAAGATTTCGATCTTGATCGAGTTTTCGGATCAGAGGGCGTTCAGATCTTACATCTTTCGGGTTTAATCGCGGCTTTATCACCTGATACCAGTCAATTTTGTTTGGCAATTGCCCGGGCAGCCAAAAAGTACGGAACCAAGATATCTTTTGACCTGAATCACCGGGCTTCTTTCTGGGTCGGACGCCAAAAAGAACTGCATGAAGTATTCTCAGAAATTGCCTCGGTTTCTGATATCCTGATAGGAAATGAAGAAGACTTTCAACTGTGTTTAAATATTGAAGGTCCTGAAGCAGGTGGCAAAGACATCACATCTAAGATTGAAGGCTTCAAAGAAATGATCGGTCGGGTGAAGGCTGCTTATCCCAATGCATCAGTGTTTACGACTACACTGAGGGAAGTAGAGAGTGCGAATGAGCATCACTGGGGTGGAATTATGTTAGAAGGTGATAATTGGCATGTGATAGCACCCAGGAAAATACGTGTTATAGACCGCATTGGTGGAGGAGATGGCTTCGTCGGTGGTTTGCTCTATGGAATTATCAAAGGATGGAGTGCCGAGAAATGGATACAATTCGGATGGGCCACTGGGGCCATGGCAACAACCTTCCTGACTGATTATGCACAACCAGCTGATGAAGAAATGGTCTGGAGTATCTGGGAAGGAAATGCCCGAGTCAGACGATAATTGCTAATTGTGAATTGTTAATTATTAATTAGTAGCACTTCACCTATGATACCAGAAGGCATCAGGTTCCAGTTTTTTGCTTTGAAGGGTTTGTAGGTAATGTCGGCGAAATTGATGTCGTAGAATTTTTTCCATTCCGGACGTTCGGTATCAACTGTCCTCAAATAATTCGCTGAGAGGTTTTGGACGATTATTTCAATCGTATTCTCCTCCCGGATGACTCCGGTCGGGATCTCTAACTCATAGGGAAGCGCCCATATGGTACCACAATCTGTGCCATTGATAATTACCTGAGCCGACTCACGGATGCTTTCAAAGTAAATGGTAAACCTCTGATCAATACGATCGACAGGTATTGAAAAAGTGCTCTGATAAGTCGCCTTCCCACAGAAATCGGCCAGGGAGATATCCTTCCACTCAGTCCATGAACTCAATTTCGAAATGGTATAATCAGAATACACGACTTCTTTGTACCTGTGATTAAATGAAACCCTCCAAGGGCTGTTGAGACAGATTGTATCGTTTGCGTCGAATGATTTCCATTCCCTACCGGATGTGTGCTGTTCATAGGTTTGGATCAGACAGGACTCTCCTGGTTTCAATTGAAGCCTGAATGCCGAGGATGTGCTGATGAATCCTTGCTGCCCGGTCATAGGCTTGCATATTTCAACAGCTTTATAATCAGCAGATAAGTCTATTGTGTCATCACAAAACTGGTCTGCCAGGTTGGTTATGAAATAGACCTTCCCATGTTCATTCTTTTTGCGAATGAAATCGAGACCTTCTTGTTTAATGGCTTCGGATTGGATCCTGAGGTGAGCCAATTTGTCTCCTAAATCAGGTCTATCCAGAAATAGGATTGGCATTCCGGCTTGTGCCAATTGGCTTAGCTTTTTTCTGGTCTTAGACGGGATGATTTCAGCTGGTGGGATGACTATGGTTTTATACTTCGATAGGTCAGCAGTTTGGATTTGCTTATCCGATATATAATCAAAACAATAACCGCGATCCCAGAGCTGTTGGGCTGTCTCTCCGAATGGGGTGTTGCTGAACCACCGCTGGTATTTATGCACATCAAGCATCAGCAAAATATTGCCCGGATAGCTAGTCCATAGGTCATGGATAGGAAAGTAAAGCAAAATGTCATTATCTGGTTCGGTATGTTGCAAAACGGTTTGGCAGGTTTCGATGTATCTATTTAGCAGCGGCAGCTCATCCCAGAAGTGAGAACTCTGACCGAAATTGGTTGATGCATAAAACAGCCAGCCCGGCCAAGGTTCTTCTTGTGGAGAATACGTAATTCCGTGATAGAAGATATGGTTGATGCCGGCAGTAAATAGCTCGTCGATCTGAGGTTTGATCCGCTGCAGCGAAACTTTGAAATGATTAGCCAACCAGGTAGCGGTTTCTGAACTCACCAGGGATTTGCCTAAAAGATGAGCAGGTGAGGAGGCAAATTTCATCATCAGCGGACTCGGCCGGCCAAACTTCTCAGGTTCATAGTCAACATCACAGGCTAGTCCCGGAATGTTGAAATCGCTGCAACCAAATGACTCTGTCTCAGGTATGTCGGAAAGGGCATAAAGATCAAGTATATTACCCGGTGAACCGTGCGCCTGGTTTCTGGTTTGTCTACCCTGATCATGACTCCATCGTGACCAGGTTTCTGTGAATTGGGTATACAGCAGTTCAGCAAGTACTTCTCGAAGCTCATGTACTACTTTCGGTCGATCGGGATGTCCCGGATCGTAAAGTAGATGCAATTGACCAGTAATGTCATATCCTTTCACTTGCTCAAACTGCTCTAGAAAACGAGGGGTCCAGTCAGCTCCATAAACCTCATACGAATCGTGGTAAAATGCACGCGGTTCAATAGGATATGGGCTGTTTCGAAAAACCGAATCAAAATGATTGAGATAGGATGCAACGTATTCACGATCAAAATAATCCAAAACCCATCCTTCCCCTCCGGGTGCCGCACGCTTGACTGTCTGTCCAGTCGGCTTGAAAGGGGGTACCTTTGTTTTCTCTGAAAGCTTTCCGATCTCTAATTTTTTAGCCGATTGCTGTTTCGTAACCATGGGCCCCCCATAAGGCCACCCGGTTCCCAGCGTTATGTCCACCCCCAGTCTGTATGATCGAGCCTTTTCAATGGTGAAACTTACCATCCGCATCCAGTCATCCGACAGGAAATCAAGAAACTGATCTTCATAGCCTTTAACTCCATAGATGGGTATGATGTGTACCCCACCCATACCTGCCTGCTCAAAACTCTGCAACTGATATTCAATGTTTGCCGAGTCTACAGCACTTCCCATCCACCACCAGTATGTCCACGGACGAGTAGTATTCTGAGAGAAGCCGGCCAGGTTAAGAGCGAGCAGTAAGAAAAGTAAATTGAATCTCAAATTATAAATTGTTAATTGACAATTAATCATTAATAATTATCGACACCGCGTATCCGCCCCCCGGGGCACAATAGAACTCAAGATTCGTAGTGTGATCGACTTCGAGGGTATTGATCTGGTAACCTTTCGGATTGTCTTTATAGTGCGTTGTGCCTGTATCTGAATAGATTGTGGCCATGTACCTCTTTCCGGGTTCAAGAAAGTCAAGTGAAATGTTCGAAATTCTGGATTCTTCGTCGTTAGTTCGACCTACGAACCAATTCTCAGTGCCTTTCTCTTTGCGGGCGTAGGTGATGTAGTCGCCCGGTTCGGCTTCCAGCACCAGGGTTTTATCCCAATCAACCGGAACATCCTTAATGAATTGAAAAGCATCCAGATGCTGTTGATAAGTCTCGGGTAGGTCAGCTGCCATTTGTAATGGACTATACATAGTAACATACAAAGCCAGCTGACGGGTAATGGTGGTATTGACCCATGAATCATTTTCTGGATTGTATTGGCTGACATCTGGTTCGAAAATACCTGGCGTGTAATCCATTGGGCCTCCAATCAGACGGGTGAACGGAAGGATGGTTGTGTGATCGGGATTGCTCCCTCCAAAAGCTTCATACTCGGTACCTCTGGCTGATTCATTTCCGATCAGATTTGGGTAGGTCCTGCACAATCCGGTAGGCCGTATAGCTTCATGTGCATTGACCATTATTTTGTGCTTTGCAGCTTCTGTAACTGCGTATAAATAG
>CAYUGX010000305.1:0-5604 GCA_964444375.1 uncultured Porphyromonadaceae bacterium
ACCGAAAACGAATCGTTGTAAATGGGATTACTATTCGACATAAAACCATATTCAATCAACGATGGCCCAGGGATCAGGGTGACCCTGTTTTTCAAGGGTTGTCCACTGAATTGTGTTTGGTGTCACAATCCTGAAAGCATATCACCGCATGTTCAAAAACTGTACACTAAAAAGAAATGTATCGGTTGTGAGGCTTGTGTGGAAGAGTGTCCAGAAAATGCCTTGCATTTAGACCCTGATAAGGGAATTGTAACCAATACTGACCTGTGCACCCTCTGCGGAAAATGTGCCGATGTTTGTCCGAGCCTGGCCATCGAAATGTCAGGAAAGCAGATGACAGTTGAGGAGTTGATGACGACCATCCGGAAGGAAATGCTGACCATTGACCAATCGAATGGCGGTGTAACAATCTCAGGTGGTGAACCTTTGATGCAGTCGGATTTTTTGATCGAATTGCTGGATGCGATTGGGAAGGAAGGAATTCACCGGGCTGTTGATACAACCGGATTGGCAAAAACTGAGACTCTATTGGATGTAGCAAAGCGGACAGATCTTTTTTTATACGATCTGAAATCATTGGATTCTGCAATACACAAAAAGTATACTGGTGTTGATAATGGGATAATCTTGTCAAACCTGAAAATACTGGCCGAATCAGGCGCTAAGATCAATATTCGAATACCATTGATTAATGGAGTCAACACTGATAAACCCAACCTGCACGCATCGGCAAAAATGATTGCTGATCTACCAGGCGAAATATCTGTAAGCATTTTGCCCTATCATGATATCGCTCGGATGAAGCACGACAAGCTGGGCCAAGAATATGACCATACCGGCCTGAGTGAACCATCAGCCGAGCAAATAGAACAAGCGCTGACCCTATTCAAGGAAGCTGGGATTGTCGCATCCGTTGGCGGATGAGGAAGAAATCTGGAGGGGCGAAGGAAAAGGCGCGAGACGAGACCCGAATACAGAAAAATGTATCTTTATGCCTTTAACCTGAATTATATGAAACTTCACCTATTGTCTATTGTAACCATTTTATGGTCGGGTATCTTTATGTCTGGAATTGGACAAAATAGTGCGCCTGAATATTCCATTGTTCAAATTGAATCTACTATTAAAATAGACGGTATCCTGAATGAGGCCGTGTGGGAGAATGCGGCAAAGATTGATCGGTTCAGAATGGTTGAACCTAATGAAGACGTGGATCCGAGTAACCATACCATAGTTCAGCTTGCAGCAAATCAAAAGAATATATACCTAGCCATTACCTGTCAGGATGATTCTCCAGATCAGATGGTTGCTTTTTCCAAGGCCCGTGATTCAGAGTTGGAGGATGAAGATTATGTGAAGTTTGTATTCGATCCTTATGGTGAAGGTAGAAGTGCCTACATCTTTGCAGTGAATCCGTATGGTGCTCGTTATGATGCTTTGGCCTCAAATCGAGGAGAAAGTGAAGACGACAGCTGGGATGGAATCTGGGAGGCAAAGACCAGGATCACGAAGCAGGGTTGGGTGGCTGAGATACGCATTCCAATCAATACATTAACTTTCAGAAAAGGGTTGAAATCATGGGGATTCAATGTGGAGAGAAGAATTCAACGCCTGCTGGAGGTCAGCCGCTGGACCGCCATTTCAAGAGATTATAAGTTGGCTCAGACCATTCAGGCAGGTACTATTTCCAACCTGCCTGATTTTAATCTGGGTATTGGACTGGTGGCAAAAGGTTCAACCATTCTGGATCTGAATAAAAGTGGTGACCAAACGGGACAAATTAAATGGGATGGAAGTCTGGATCTGACGCAACGCATCACCCCTGATATAACTGCTCAACTCACCTTAAATACTGATTTTGCTGAGACCGAGGTTGATACCAGACGAACGAATTTGACACGCTTTCCTTTGCTCTTCCCAGAGAAACGTCAATTCTTTTTAGAAGGCTCCGATATTTTCGATTTCGGTTTGGGTATGGGTCACCATCAGCTGGCTTTCCAGAGTCGTAGAATTGGATTGGTTGAGGGGCAGGCAGTACCACTACAACTGGGTGGAAAAGTCAATGGCAAATTGGGTAATACCGAGTTTGGAGGCCTGGTTACCTTCACAGGACCGGTGGAAGATGTTGTTCCCGCCTCTACAATGGGTGTAGTTCGTGTTAAACAGAATATCCTGAAGGAATCAAATGTCGGTATGATCGGAATGGTAGGTGATCCATTGGGAAGGTCGGGTAGCTGGACAGCGGGCCTTGATTTCACGTATCAAAATTCTGAGTTTCTAGGTGACAAGAATTTTCTTGTGGGTACATGGGGAATGCTGACAAACCGTGAAGACCTTACTGGTGATCGAACTGCGATAGGGATCAAAATAGACTATCCAAATGACCTATGGGATGTCGCTATTCAGTATATGAGATTTGGTGAAGATTTTGATCCATCCTTGGGTTTCTTCCCGAGAGTTGGGGTGAATTATTACCGATTTTCAGCTCATTTTCAGCCTCGTCCTGAAAAATTGAATATCAGGCAGCATCATTTCCAAGGCTTCTTCACTTTGTATACCGATTTGGCAAATGAATGGGAAAGCTATCGCGTGTTTACCGCTCCGGTGCATTTCACTCTGGAATCAGGAGATCGTTTTGAATTTAATATAGTACCTACCGGAGAGTACCTCACAGAACCATTTGAGATTAGTGATGGGGTTACTATCCCTTCAGGCGGTTACCATTGGAATCGATACCGGCTTGAAGTCGAAGGAGCCAGCAAGCGTAAAATAAACGGTCAGGCGACCTGGTGGTTTGGGGGCTTTTATGGTGGAAGCCTACACCAAATTGAACTCGAAATGAATTGGCGTCCTTTTAGCTTCCTGGTTTTTGAGGGGAGTTTTGAACGAAATATTGGAAATCTACCCTATGGCGATTTCATGCAGGACCTGTATGGAGTTAGACTGCAACTTAATTTGAATTCGAACCTCAATCTCAGTTCATTCCTTCAGTACGACACCGAGAGCGGTTCTTTCGGTACCAACAACCGATTCAGGTGGACCTTCGCGCCTCGTGGTGACCTATTCATTGTATATAATCACAATATGGCAAAACCAATTGAAGAGAGATTCTGGGAATATCAATCGAATCAGTTGATAGTTAAACTGGTATATGGGATAGGGATATAATTGTAGAGCCAAATGTCGCTACGGGGATAATTTCCTCAAAATGCCTCTAATCTTAACTTCTCATGTGCAATACCAAGGTCATTGCAGGATTAGCGAGATCATGTTTGAGAAAACAATCCCCTTCACTTACTTTTTTGACTCTCGACTCTCGTCTCTCGACTCTCGTCTCTCGTCTTTCGTCTCTCGTCTCTCGACTCTAGTACAGCGCGCTGTGGCAGTCGCTGCACAGCATTTCTTTCCAATCCTCACCGATATCAACAGGGTGTTCAAAATCAAGACTTTGGTTAAAAGGCGACGCGGTTTCCATCCCGTCAATTCCCTGCATCAGAATTTCATGGCATAAATTGCAGTCTTTTGAAATGACTTGACCAGACGCAGATTGGTGCCTATCGTTGTGACACCTAAAACAACCTGGATATTCCATATGACCGATATGATCGGGATATACTTTCCAACTGGCTTTCATTTCTGGAAAGATGTTTTTAGAGTAGCCTTCTTTGATCCCCAAAATGGCTTGGTCGATTAGCTCTTTTTTTGCCTCGAAGAGGTCAGGGTAGTAATCTGAATAGTAGCTTGTGATTTCTGCAGTAATAGTGCTGTCAGCCTGCTCTTTGGTATCATAGTCCACGGCCAGTATGCTCATGGCCATCATTTTTATCTCAGGTAGAGTTTTGGGTATTGTACCGGCAGCGAGACCTTGATCCACAAAATTGGCAGGAACGTTGTATTGATGAGAAGGCCGGTTATGACAATCGATACAATCCATACTCCGTAATTCACTTAGAGGCACCTCCTCTGGACTCACACCTGCTTCTTCATCAATGAAAATTATGGTGTCCTGAGTGGCCAGATTGATGAATCTGACATAAGGCAATGAAGCACGATCTTTGTGTTGGTCCCAGTATTGGATGAGTACATCTTTGTGAATGTGGCGGTGAATGCCTTCGGTATTACCTAAGGCAGAATGCGACGCCCCAATTTTCATTCGGAGGTCAATATTCCATTCGGTGTTTAATTCATCAGTCAGAAAGTGCTTTTCCCGAACCAATGCATTTGAGTAAAACTTCTCTGGCCAATGGCATTGCTCACAAGTAATTCTGGCGGGACGCAAATCACGAATCGGGGTTGGAATAGGGTGGGGATAATCATTCTTCAGAACGGCAAAAACTTGACGTAGGCCAGAGAGTTTTGATTTAACATACCAATCTGCACCTGGTCCAACATGACATTCTGCACAGGTCACATTGGCGTGAGGTGAATTCTGGTAAGCGACGTATTCGGGTTCCATCACTTGATGACACATTTTTCCACAAAACTCAACTGATTCAGTATAATGAAAGGCTTCATAACTACCAATCCCACTGAGAAATAGAAACAAGATAGACCCTATCGAGAATAAGACAGCAGCATTTCTATGCCGGCTGTTGGTGAAATCAATCAACCAGGGATTCTTTTGTTGCTTCTCTTTATGTTTCCTTTTTTTGCGATTAACTAAAAGGCCAATCGGGATCAATAGTAAACCAATAACAAGGAAAACAGGTAATATGATGTAGGTGAAAAGCCCCAGGTAGTTATTGCTTTGTTCATACAAAAGGGTTAGCAAGAAAAGAAAGGCTATCAGTAAAAAACTGATTAAAGCCAATAGTCCTCCAACGATCGAAATACGGTTATTAAATTGTTTGGGTAGCTTCATAAATTGAATTTTTCATCAATTTACAATGCTCATTGCCAAACTCCAAGCTGATTGGGATTAATTATCAGGCAATTATGATATGTATCAGTTTGAAATAGCTTTTTTGTAGTCCCCAATGACTCCGATTTGCACTGGACCGGCAGGTGTGACTTCAATGGGGGCAATGGGTAATTCGAGTATTTTCCCATTGAATTCTATACGTTCAAGGCGTTCTCTTTCCAGAGTGGTTCCGGCTGCTTTCATGAATGGGAACAGATCTTCCCCAACGGCAATGCACCAGTCTTCTACCATCTCTGTCCAGCTTAGTCGATGATCTGGATCATCTTGCCAGCGTGTATGTTGTATATATTTCCACCGTGGATACCAGGTTGGACCATACCGGTCGTCAAGTTTTTGCCAGATGTACCAGGTTTTCGTCCAGTCTTTTCCTTTGCCCCATTCTTTGGTCAGGACTTCATTCTCGTAGTGAGTTGCCAGATCCAGGGCATTGCCACTCGGATCCCATTCGAACATGGAGTTGCAATTTCGGTTTGACTCGTCATGAATTGATTCTTTGAATAAGGCATTAACCTTGCCCTGGTACCAGCCTGCATGAGCTTCTCCTCGGTTAGGAATAGGTGTAATTCCCGCTACCTGACCATCGTCGTTTACTGGACCGCGCATGGTATGCGCCAATTCGTGCGCAAAGATTGAGAGAATTACATAGGGATCCAGGCTGATGATTACATTTTCTTTTGGCCGGT
>CAYUGX010000306.1:0-5584 GCA_964444375.1 uncultured Porphyromonadaceae bacterium
GACGAATTACATGGGGCCAAATTGAAAGCAGAAGAAAGTGAACGCTTGAAATCAGCCTTTCTGGCCAATATGTCGCATGAAATCCGGACTCCTCTGAATGCTATACTTGGATTCAGTGATTTACTGGTTCAAGACTCAACCGATGTCGACGAACGAGAGCAGTTTTTGCTGATAATAAAGAATAGCACGAATCAACTTCTTGATATCATTACCAATGTATTTGATATGTCAAAGCTTCAGGCTAATCAAATGGAGATCAATCCTGAACCCGTGCAAATAGAAGACATATTGAATCGACTATATGGTGAATTCTCAGCTTTGGCAAGTGAAGAAGAGGGCAATAACAATCATGTAATTCTCGATCCGATTCCTTCAACCATCTCTGGCCCATACATGCTTGATCCAATGCGCATCACTCAGGTAATTAGACATCTTATGGCTAATTCGCTGAAATTTACCAAAGATGGCCTCATAAGGGTTGGGATTGAAATGACTGAGACCAACCAGCTGCGTATATATGTTGCCGACACAGGATACGGTGTCAAAAAGGAGCTTCGAGACATTATTTTTGAACGATTCAGACAGGCAGATGAAGAACTAGATCGTAAGTTTGGGGGCACTGGTTTGGGTTTGTCAATTTGCAAAGGACTGATTGAACTCATGGGAGGTGAAATCAATCTCAAGTCGAGCCCGGGAACGGGTTCTGAATTTTCTGTAATACTTCCTGCCATTCAAGCTTGATTTTCTGGCCACTTCTGTTTTTTTATCTTTGTCAAAACCTCAATACCATGATTAAACAATTGGCATTTGCCTCTTTGATCTTCTTGTTTTCAACAAGTCTCTTCGGGCAAGCAACCCTCCATGTTTTCGACAGCGACAATGGCAAAGGAATTGATGTCCAATGCAATGGGATTAGTGCAGTCGCATCATTACCTCAGGGATTATGGCCGATTGCCACTCAATGGCAAAACCGCGGGCCCGCCGGATTCAGATGGGCATCAGCTGACTCAGTGGAACAAATTAATGGATATACCCTATTGCATGGCCAGCTCTCTTTTCCCTCAGGTATCCTTAAACTAAGAGATGCCTATAGAATGGAGGGCAGACGCGTACGCTGCACCCGAAGATGGGAATGGACTGGAACAGATACCCTAACTGAGATTACCCTCAGTATTCAATACCAGAGCCCTGAGCTGAACAAGAGCGTGGTCATGCCCGGAATTCTATACCATGGAAATCCGGCAGGCGAACGGAGTGGGCGTACTCCTGTCTATCGTGGTACAGTAGGTGAACTTGCAGTCTTTGAAGAACACCGTTTCCCCATGCCCTACGTGTCACGGGAGTTCAATCAACAGGATCAACTATTTATGGCAGCGATTCACAGTTTGCCTTCACCGGTTCCTTTTGGTAATAAACCTGACCAGTGGTGGTCTTTGGGAGTGATAAACGATACCGAGAATACCAATTTTGTACTGGCATCAGGCCCGTGTGCCTTTAACAATGAAAGAAGTGTTATCAAAGCATTTCAAGGCGGTGGGATGATGGAAGAATACGATCATGCCTGGATGTCAATGCCCCCAGGTACGACGGTTGAGAAAACCTTTTATATTGAAGTCGAACCCATAGGCAATCCTGGTTCTGGCTTTCAGCGGGCTACTGAAACCTCACTTTCCATTTTTGAACCCTGGGATCTGAACGGGATGTCATCGTTTGATGAAATCATGCAAAAGAAGATCGCCTTTTCACTAACCAGGTACAGGGAGAACAAACAATCTGCCGGATTTTGGAAATATCCAGATCGAGACTTTTTTGTTCTTGGATGGTGTGGTCAAGCTATGGCTCCAGGCTATGCCTATCAGGTATTGGCAGAGCGTTTTGACATACCAGACTACCAGAATAAAGTGCAAAAATCGCTTGATTTCTTGTCATCTTCCGGATTTTATGAATCGGGTTTTTACACCTGGTATAACCGGAGTGAAAATAACTGGCATATGCATGGAAGTCCCGAGTGGTTAAGTCAGGGTCAAGCCATGCTGAACATGGCAAATGCCATCCGGCAGGGAAAAATCAAGGGTATGAAGACGAAGAGATGGGAAGAATTCATGAAAAAGGCAGCTAATTTCCACGCTGCAAGAATTTTGCAAGCTGAATGGGAACCTGAGTCAACCAATGAAGGATTTTTTATCGCCCCATTGTGTCTGGCCTATGTGATGTATGAAAACAATGATTATCTGGCAGCTGCCCGAAAGGCTGCGGATTATTATGCCCAACTTTATCTTGAAATGAATGAGGTATATTGGGGTGGCACCCTTGATGCCAGCTGCGAAGACAAAGAAGGCGCATTTGCTGCATTACAAGGATTCATTGAGCTCTACGAAACCACCCAAGAACAGAAATACCTAGATTGGGCCAAACATGCCGGCGATGTCTGCCTGACCTATACCGTTGTGTGGGATATTCCTTTGCCACCAGGGCGATTAACTGACCATAATTTTAAAACCAGAGGCTGGACAGCCGTATCGGTTCAGAATATGCATATTGATGTCTATGGTGTTTTCATTGCGCCCTATATTTATCGCCTCGGGAGCGCTTTAAACAATAAGATGTATCAAAAAACTGCCAAACTCATGTTTGCCAGCTGTGGTCAATTGATTGATCCCTACGGTAGTCAGGGCGAGCAACCCTATCAAACCAATTATATCCAAACCAACTGGAGAGATAAACCGGTTCACGAAAGGAGAGGCAACTATCTTGAGACCTGGACTGTATTCTGGATCACCGCTCACTTTTTAAATGCTGGAGCCATGTTTATGGAGCTGGGGGCCATGTAGAAGGCTTGTGGATTAGGGCTTAAAGAAAAATTACTACTAGCAGGGCGATTATGCCCACAACCAGCAGGGCCCCAAATACCCAACTCATTACCTTTTTACTTTTTTGATGCCGTCTGATTTCCTTTTGCCAGTGGTCGGTATCGTCAAGATTAGCCAGGGCATTTTGCAACCCTCGCAGGTGAAAACCGTACATGCTGGCTGTTGTGGGAATGGTGAATAAGAACGAAATGATTAAGATTGCGGCAAAAACCAGCACATCTTCTAGATCTGCAAATACAATATCCTGGTACTTAAGGTAATAGTAGTAGAAGGCCCCCGTGCAGACCAATAAGGGATTACTCAGACCGATGAAAAACTGTATTCTAAAATAAAAGGTTTTTAGAAAGGTGATTCGATCGACCAGCGTTTGTTGCATGCTGTCAGTCGCTTCATCGAGTCGAATAGACCTTTGCATATAGGGCATCTCAACGAGCACCAATAAAACACACAGGGCAGCCAGAGCAATTAATACCAGTGGAACTATCCAAGAGGTATCAAAGAGGAAAACAAGCACTATTAAAGCCGTAGCAATGAGCGTTTTGACTACGATATCCATTCTCAGTGACGATCTGATCCACTTGGTGAAATCACGAGATCTCGATCGCCTGAACGCTTGAATATCGTCTTGGGAGTAGGCAGGAGCCTGTTGATAATTCTGGCCTGCCTTCCAAACTTGCTTAAGGTTGTCAAAATCCATCATGCTTCAATTAGGGGTTTCATGATTGTTTCGAGTTTCTTCTTAATCCGTGTGATTTTGACACCAACATGGGTCTTTGATATGCCAATAATTTCTGCAATTTCTTCATACTTCTTTTCATCGAGATACAACATTATAATCGCCTTGTCGACCGGTTCAAGCCTATTTATAGCTCCATAAAGAAGTTCAATATCGGCCGGGCTCACACCGACATTTTCCTGATCGGTCGGCTGGATGTTCGGATGAAGTGATTGGGTTTCTGCTTGCCGTTTACTCTTTCGTTGTATTGTAATGGCAGTATTGAGGGCCACCCGGTACATCCAAGTTGTGATAACTGCCTCGCCCTTGAAAGTCTTATAGCCCATCCACAATTTAATCGTGATCTCCTGAAAGAGATCTCGCTGATCATCTTCATCCTGGGCAAACATTCGACATACCTTGTGAATGATTCCCTGGTGTTTTGTCACCAAATCAAGGAACTCTTTTTCGTTTAGGCCTTTCATGTATACAGTGTTCAAATATCTGACGCAAAGCTTCTCAAATAATTACAGCTTGACAACCCCAATTAATTCACCTAAAATATTCATTTATTCATCACCACAATCATGAGCCTCATCAAAAGACCAGTTGTAATGGGGTTACCAATATTTTGCATATTGGATAAACAATGAGAACCCGACTTAAATAAACCTGATCATGCGCAGCATTTCTGTTCGTCATTTTGCCAGAATGTACAATGGCCTTGAATTATTGACCCACACCAATACCACCCTGCAACTAGGAGATCTTTTCGACAAAAGGGGTATGTTCAACAATGTCATTGATTACGCTGGGTATAACATTGCTTATCAAATTGATCTCCTACCGGATGAGGCCACAGCCCTCAAAGACCGGCTGAATCAAGTTCCGGGCTACGCAGGAAGTTTTGCTGACCTCCTGATAAAAGACCAGTTCTCGTCACGGGGTGAAGCCATCATTCCTTCAGCCCAATTGAATTTAACCGGTAAAATAGAGTTATCAAAAGTGAAATATTTCCAAATCGGGAAGATTGTGACCAAATTGCTTCGTGATGACTTACGCTATGAGGTTGAACTTCTGGTTGAAAAATATGCCCAGGATCATCCACAGGATTACCGCAAGAAGCTAAAGTCGCTTTTCATGGTTGAACAATTGTTCTATGGCGGTGAAATAAAAATAGGCATTGAAGAGGGTGTTACAGTCAATCTCGAATCAGTATTTGCTGAAACGATAGGTGATCTGGAATTGGGTACAGATTCAGAAAAAAATCAGACCTTTACGCTCAAAGGAAGTGAATACCCTTTTGCCGTAGACTTGAGGCGAATAGCAGAATTCATCGGCTGATTCCTATTCGTCTTGCTGGTGGCAAGAACAATTGGAATACGCATGAAAACCATCGACTCACTGGTTAAGGAGATTATCACAAGTTTAGGTCTTCTGGCTGATCAAAAGCGAAAAGAACTGGCCACGGGTTACTACCCCACAAGCATGGAGGTTATTGGGGTGATCGTCCCCGACATCCGAAACCTGATCAAATCACTCCTTCCAGAATTGAAAGTCTTCTCGAGAGATCAAAAGGTTGAACTAGCCATTGCCCTGGTCGACACTGCGATTTTTGAATGTCAGCAGATCGCTTACGAAATCATCGGTCGAGATAAGAAAGTACTGACCTCGCTAACCAGGTTTGAAATAAACAAGCTGGATCAAAACCAAGACAACTGGGTCTCAGTCGACACTTTCTCAGGACTAATTCTGGGGGTTTGTTGGCGATTGGGAACAATACGTGATCGAGACATCATTGATCGCATCGAAGCAACAGATTTTTGGATTCGCCGGCAGGCACTTGTCGCCACTCTGGGATGGAACCAAAAAGCACGTGGTGGAACCGGAAATAGCGACAAAACCCTCATGGTTTGCACCCGCTTTATAGATGATCATCATGACATGATCAACAAGGCCTTATCGTGGGCCTTACGTGAGCTTTCTAAAATCGATAAAG
>CAYUGX010000307.1:0-5567 GCA_964444375.1 uncultured Porphyromonadaceae bacterium
ATCATCATATCCCTTTCGTCATATTCACTGGCCATGAGGAATTAGAGAAGAATCTCGTCACAATTAAAAACATGGAAACAGGCGAACAAAGTCCATGTCAGATTAACCAGGTGGTTCAATTTTTTGATAAGCAATTTCTGTAGTCGGCGTTTTTGTAGCAGACTTATCTTTCTTACCTTTGGACAAAGTTCTATTCCAATGAACTGGATGTTGCATTATATGATCCAGATAAACCGAACCGGGCTCTTTTAGTATCGGACACCGGCCTATTACCCCAACCGGGGCATCTCTATTTATCAACAATTCAAATTTCTATTATCATGGATCCTATTATTATATCTGGTGCTGGGTTGACCATCGAAAATGTTCTTCGTGTTGCCCGTCACCACCATCCAGTTGAATTGCATCCGGATGCAAAAAACCGAATCAGTGCCTGTCGGCAAATGGTAGAGCGTAAGATTGACGCAGGTGAAGTCATGTATGGAGTCAATACTGGTATAGGGGAATTTTCTGAGATTGCCCTATCGGACTCCCAAGTGAAAGAATTTCAGAAGTATTTAATCTATAATCATGCGGCGGGGATCGGTGATCCAGCCCCTGAAGAGTATGTCAGGGCCGCAATTCTGGGCCGGATTAACGTCCATGCTCACGGTAATTCAGGTTGCAGACTGGCCATCACCGAGACCTTAGTTGCACTTTTGAACAAGAAAGTAACCCCTTTTGTCTGTCAGAAAGGATCAGTGGGAGCCAGTGGTGACCTGGCCCCAATGTCTCAAATCGCACTTTTGTTGCTGGGTGAAGGAGAAGCATTTTATCAAGGTGAGTTATTGCCTGGTAAAGTAGCTATGGATCGTGCCGGAATTCCAGTTCCAGGTTTAAAAGCCAGAGATGGGTTGGCAACTATTAACGGATCGAACTTTTTAACCGCCATGAGCGCCATCTGGCTGGTAGATGCTAACAATTGGTTGAAGCAGGCAGAAATTGCTGCTTCAATGTCTCTTGAGGCATTGAAGGCCAACATGAAACCTTACACTGAGCAATTGCACGAAGTGCGCGGTTTTAGCGGTGCTGTGCGAAGTGCCAAAGCCATCAACAAATGCATTCAGGGAGGTGACCTGGTTGAAGGTCGTGTGGCTTGTAAAGTACAAGATGCATATTCGATGCGATCATCACCCCAGGTGATTGGTTCTGCACACGATGCACTGAGATGGGCACGATCGCAAGTCGAGATTGAGCTGAATGGAGTTGGTGATAATCCAATATTCTTTCCGGATGAAGACAAACAACTATCAGGAGCTAATTTTCAAGGTTCACCAGTTTCCTTACCCATGGACATGGCAGGAGCCGCTATTACCATGGTCAGTGTTCTATCCGAAAGGAGATTAAATAGATTAAACAATCCTGCCCTCAGTGTTGGTTTACCTGCATTTTTAACCAAAGGTGCCGGGATGTTTTCGGGATTAATGCTCAGTCAATATACCGCTGACATGCAAATTGTGGAACAACGAATCCTGTCCACACCGGCTTCTATTCAATCGATCCCGGCAGCTGCTGATCAGGAAGACTTTGTGTCGATGGGAATGAACACAGCTATTAAGAATTTTCAGATTCTTGATAATGCCTATGGAATTCTAGGCATAGAATTTATGGCAGCGGCTCAAGCCTTGGATTTTCGGCGGTCTGAATACAACTTTGGGACAGGTGTTAATACGGCACACAAAGTGATACGCGAAGTGGTTGAATTTCTAGATATTGACCGGCCTTTGTACACCGATCATACGAATATGAAGGCCCTGGTGAAATCAGGAAAAATATTGGTTGCTGTAGAAAAAGAACTGGGTGATTTAGCCGAATAACTATTTTCTAGATCTCTTTCCTTGGGGGCGGTATCCATCTCGCATCTTTCTTACCATTTGGCCCATAAAGTCATGCTCAGCCCGATAAAGCTTAAAAACTTTTTCAACCCCAAGGAGCTCTTTGAACTTTAGATGGTACTCGGCTGCCAGTTCTGCCATTTTAAGATCGTTCTCAATCTTTTTATCCATGATCGACTCCATGGTCTTCGTATCCAACGATTCAGAATCATTTCTAAATCGTGCAGGTCGACCTTGTCGCATCAATTTCTCCTTTTTGGTCTGGTACTCGCGATAAACAGGCCAGAACTTCTCTGATTCTTTTACTGAAAGATCTAACTGATCGGTGAGATAGGCTATTCGTTCAGATTTGTATCGTTCAAAATATCTGTCAAAATCGGGACCTTGTCTATTCTGACCAATAGAAATCAAAGGGCTTATAATGAGAATGGCTAAAAGAATAATCCTGGTTTTCATAATGTTGTTCTAATTTTCTATTACCGCTTCAATCAATGACATTTCATCAATACCCATCCAGTTGAGCAAATCTACTGATTCATGATGGTCATCCATATTCAGCAAGCCATTTTCTGCACTAAACTCAGTCATAGTCATATCGTCTAATTCCTGAGCAAAGTATTCAATCAGGCTATACGTGTCTTCTTCTTTTCGAATGTCCTGCTGGGGTTTCAGGTAAAACTGCTGAAATCCCACTACCGCAAGTAACAATGCAGCTGCCACACCAGATATCCATTTCACAACGGGCCATCTGATCAGAGGAGTACCCGTTTGTGCAGGTTTCTCTTTGATCTTTGCCATGATATCGGAACGAAAATCTTCAAAATAGTTTTCCGGTACCCTGAAAGGATTATCCTGTCTGCTCTGTTTCCATGTATTGTTATCGCTCAGTTTCATACTGTTGTCTTCAATTGGTTAGACGTTGCTAAAGACCAATGGTTTAATCATTTTTAAAAGCTTCTTCAATCTTTTTAACGGCATGGTGATAGGATGCTTTCAGAGCTCCAACCGATGTATCGAGTACGGCTGATATATCCTGATATTTCATATCATCAAAATACTTCATTTGAAAGACCAACCTTTGCTTCGCGGGCAGGATTTCCATAACGGCAAACAATTTTTTCTGGATTTCATCTCCATCAAAGTAGGGATCTGCAGACAATCGATTTACCACATGCCCATCAGGATCATCTACCTGATTGTTCGTCCGGTTTTGTTTTTGTTTCAGGAAGCTCAATGCTTCGTTGGTTGCAATTCGATACAACCAGGTATACAGGCCGCTCTCAGATCTGAAGTTTGGCAATCCTTTCCAAATCTTGATAAAGGTATTTTGCAGAACATCATCGGAATCGTCATGATTCAGGATAAGACGCCGTATGTGCCAATATAACCTCTCCTGGTAAAGCTGAAGAATCGCTTCAAAGGCTTTTTCTTCTCCACCCGGTTTCTTGAAGGCACGAATAATATCCTGATCTGTCATAGGAAAAACTTGATGACTTTTCTTTTGACGCAGAATATCCAAGAAGGTTTAATGGTCAACTATACTCCCAAAAGGACACATACGTCAGTATATACTCGTTCTGCAGTGTATCCAAATTTTTCATCGAGAACTCCTGCCGGAGCTGAATATCCAAAATGATCTAAACCGGCTACCACACCTGCTGGACCAACCAGGCCACGCAAGGCAGCCGGCAAACCTGCTGTCAATCCAAAAACGGGTATTTCTTCGGGAATCAGGTTCTTCTGGTAGTCTTCTTCCTGCTCTCTAAAAAGCCCTTCAGATGGTGCTGAAATAATCAGAGAATCTATACGCTTCCTCTCTTTCAACAATTTAGCTCCTGCAACAAGTGTAGACACCTCTGATCCATTAGCGATCAATACAACGTCCGGGTTTCCATCCGATTTTTGAACGACATAGGCTCCCATTTGTGCCTGCAAGGCCTCTTCAAAGCGAGATTTTTCATCAGCAGGAACAGCTGGTATACCCTGTCTTGACAACAACAAAGCCGTTGGTGAGTTTATGTTTTCAAGTGCAATCTTCCATGATGCCGTTGTTTCATCAGCATCAGCCGGTCGCAGTACGATCACCCCCGGTTTACCTGAGTGATTTTTCAACTGTTCCATCAAGCGTATCTGGGCTTCATGTTCAACTGGTTGATGAGTTGGGCCGTCTTCTCCCACTCTGAAAGCATCGTGGGTCCAGATATAAATAACCTGAAGTTCCATTAGCGCAGCCAGGCGAACTGCTGGCTTCATATAATCAGAGAACACAAAAAATGTTCCGCATGCAGGTAGAAGTCCCCCATGTAAAGCCAAACCATTTGCAATTGATCCCATGGTCAATTCAGCAACACCAGCATGAAAAAATGAGCCTGAAAAATCACCTCGAGAGAACGGGGTAGTTTTCTTTAAAAATCCATCGGTTTTATCTGAATTCGCTAAATCTGCAGACATCACGATCAAATTATCTAATTCCTCGGCAAGAAATGACAATACAGCCGCTGAAGCTGCCCGAGTTGCAACATTTGCCTTTTGTTCAATCTCTTCCCAATTCAGTTCAGGAAGCTGACCTGATAACCAACGATCTAGCGTTTTTGAGAGATCAGGATGCTGAATTCTCCAATCGGCCTCTTCGGCCTGTTTGATTTGCGCCGCAGTTCTTTTTTGACTGAGAGTCTTTTCAAAATGGGCTCTAACATCGTCAAAGATCTTGATGGGATTTACTGGATCACCACCTAAACCAACTATAGTTTGTTCAAAATCAGCCCCGGCACCTGATATTGGCTGTCCATGAGTAGAACTTTGCTTCTCGAAACTCTTTCCCTCGGCAGTTAGGCATCCCTTACCCATAATTGTTTGTCCAATGATTAAAACAGGTCGGTCGGTCTCCTGATTGGCATCAACCAAAGCTTTTCTAATCTTATCCTGATCGTTTCCATTGATGGTCAAGACCCTCCAACCCCAGGCCTCATATTTCTTAGCCGTGTCTTCACAGGTGACTGCATCCGTATTGGTTGAAAGTTGAATATCATTTGAGTCATAGAACATGATTAAATTGTTGAGTCCAAGATAACCAGCGATTCGACCGGCACCCTGGCTGATCTCTTCCTGGATTCCACCATCCGAGATGAAGGTATAGGTCTTGTGAGCTGTCCATTCACCAAAACGATCAGCCAGGATACGTTCAGCAATAGCAGCTCCAACAGCCATCGCATGACCTTGTCCCAGGGGACCACTTGTATTTTCCACTCCTCGCATAACATCCCGTTCGGGATGGCCGGGGGTAGGGCTATCCCACTGCCTGAAATCAGCCAATTCAGCCTCACTATAACATCCGCACAATGCAAGAATCGAATACAACATGGGTGACATGTGTCCTGGATCCAGGAAAAACCGATCTCTAAAAGGCCAGTCCATGCGATCCGGATCAAAACGCAGAAATTCTGAGAACAGAATATTTACAAAATCGGCTCCTCCCATTGCGCCACCGGGATGGCCTGATTTAGCTTTTTCGACCATCGCTGCTGATAATACCCTGATGTTATCGGCAGCCCTGTTAATCAACTGTTTGTCCATGCTGTGTTTCAGTTTGTTTAGAAAATTTCATGCGAAAATAAGGCTTTAAGGCGGATTTTCTACCTTTGCATTGCCAAAATAACAACAGACATGGGCTTACAATGTGGAATTATAGGCATC
>CAYUGX010000308.1:0-4171 GCA_964444375.1 uncultured Porphyromonadaceae bacterium
AAACCCGCCCGCTTGCAGATACTTGCGCAGGTTTTCTATTTCTAAATCTGATAATATCACGTTTCCGTGTCCAGTCATATGTACCAGTGGATAATTGAACAGCTCACGGCTGCCAGCCTCAACCACTACTGGATCTGCATCAATATTCGTTTTTAACTGGTCGTTACAAAACTTGATCAGATTGGGGAGTGCCGTAGGATTGGCATACCAATCACCACCCCCAGCATATTTCAATAAAGCTATTTTAACCGTTGAATCCTGAGCAAAGGTGACAGGCGTAACCAGTATTATTGCGACTAATCCTATCGTGAGCGCATGACACATTCTAAATGATTGCATGCTGTAAAAATAAAAACTGTCTGGCTTAATCAATGAGCAACACGAGATTTTATCTATTTTTGTCAGATCGGAGAAATGCCGGAGTGGTCGAACGGGGCGGTCTCGAAAACCGTTGTGCCTTTCGGGGCACCGGGGGTTCGAATCCCTCTTTCTCCGCGAGCATGGTGTGATTAGTGTTGTGTTAATAAAGTTTTGGGCTTAATGTTTGTTTTCTTTGGTCATAAATGTCAATTACCATAACTTTATAAACACGGAAACACTACAAACTAACCATTTAACGAATCTACACCATGGGGCAAGGTCGGGGAACTCGCCAATTCTTGAGAAGGATTTTCTTTTTCGTTTTGGTTGTGATCATTGCACAATCCTGTCAGAAAAATCTACACTTTAGTAAATATCATTTCCTTTTGGATAAGCAAGATCAGATTGATCGAGTTGATTATACCACGGAGGAATTAGAGTTCATAGGTTTGGGAGGAATGAAAGGTGATCCGGCTGATTATTCGTTCACGGTGGTTGCATCGGTCGTACCGCCTGTGGTGAATGGCATAAGCGTGCAGGCATGTCATATATATTGCGATGATTCAAAATTGTATGTAGCCTACAATTATGCTGGTGAAACCTATCGGGGTGCAATTGACATATATACTTACAACCTGAATGCTGGTAGTACTACATTGACCCCTGAACATTCTTTGGGTTTCATCAATAGTGATATTTCTTGCCTAACTAGGATTAAACACAGTTCAGACAGTTATGAAGTTTTTGCAGTCGGTGCCACAGCGGGTTATGGAGGCCATGGATTAACCTCACCTGCTTTTATGATCTATTTTGATCCCACCCTAACCGCTTATGATGTGAAAAATGTTGAGGGTTATGTCGCGACTTCAATTCACCATGAAGATGAGAGTAATTGGTTTCCAGTAAGTTCTGGTGCCAGTGGTGGACTAACTCTGTTCTCCAGAGTCCCGATTGCACAAACGACATTCAAGTCGATGACCAACATGACTAGTGCCCATGGATATGGGAACAGCAGCTATGCCTTACAAACGGAACCGACTGCCTTATATGTGTACAATAAGGAGTTTGATACGGAAAACACTTATCCACTGCCAGCATACCCAACTGACCTGGACGAGAAGAGCACGGTTGAGGTTAAATATGGTCATAGTTTCTTGGCCTTAAACGAGGGCGGCACCGTCATCATGGATAATTCAACAAATACAGTGGTTGAAGCTATTTCGCCGATAGATCCCGGTGGAGTTCCTGCCGAATTCTTAGTTTCCAATGGTTTGAGCATTGGTGATTACCGGCTTTTCTTGGCCAATGGTGGCCAAGGATTGAGCATTTTGGATTTGGACTTAGCTATGCAGACCACGGTAGTTGGCAGTACATTCACTGGCCAGTCGGTCAATCATATTGCTTTATTAGAAGAGAACGGCAATACAGGTTATCTGGCAATTGCCTCGGGTAAGGCAGGTGTTAAGATTATCTACTATACCTATGCTGGTACCACTCCTACAGGGGTGACAACCACTGCAATCAGCAACCTTACTGCCAGTGGTGCTAGTTCAGGTGGTGCGGTAACGGCCGATGGTGGTACAGTAATTAGTTCCCGCGGTGTTTGTTGGAGTACAGATCCCGGCCCAACAGTAGCCGGAGCAAGAACTGTAGATGGGAACGGCACAGGTTCAT
The DNA here is from genome assembly GCA_964444375.1 of uncultured Porphyromonadaceae bacterium. GTDB lineage: Bacteria > Bacteroidota > Bacteroidia > Bacteroidales > UBA12481 > JABHCC01. The sequence continues at coordinate 2,035 of CAYUGX010000308.1, forward strand.
TCACCAGCACGGTTGAAGCACTGGAGCCATCCACAACCTACTATTTGAGAGCCTACGCCACCAACAATGTCGGAACCACCTATGGGAATGAGCTGAGCTTCACAACTAACGCTGATGGATGTGCCGGGACATTCATAGATCCTCGCGATAACAAAGAGTATTGTACAGTTCAGATTGGCACGCAAACCTGGACTGCTCAAGATATGGCCTATTTGCCGGCAGTTAGTCCATCATCGGCTGGCAGTCATGTTATTACTCACATGTACGTGTATGATTATCAGGGAACTAATGTAACAGATGCAAAGGCAACAGCGAACTATACTACGTACGGAGTTCTTTATAACTGGCCGGCTGCAACGCATGCATGTCCTGATGGATGGCATCTTCCAAGCGATGATGAATGGAAAACATTGGAAGCTTTCCTCGGTATGGATGAAGGCAATCTTGTTGTAAACGGACTCAGGCCTGGTGGTGCAATAGGATATAAACTCAAGTCTACCTCTGGCTGGAAAAATGACGGCAATGGAGATAATTCCTCTGGCTTCACAGCTGTACCTGGTGGATCAGTAACACAATTGGAATATGGAGGCAATGGTAATTTCTATGGTTTAACCGCAGCATCAACCTATTGGACCTCAACAGTAGATGAAAATGATGCATCAAAAAGGTGGTATCGTGTCATCTATGCAGATAAGAACAGTGTGATGCGAACAACTTATCGGGTAGAACCAGGTATGTCGGTCCGGTGTGTTAAGGATTAACAAAAGAATATGCGCATTATCACATTTTGTCTAACACTGGTGTTCATTCCATTTGTATTCAGCTGCAAAAGCAATTCAGATTACCCAAATTTCATTTTCCTCATGGCCGATGACCTCGGCTACGGCGATGTGGCCTATAACGGCAATTCGCATGTAAAGACACCCATGCTGGATCAAATGGCTGAGGAAGGATTGCGTTTCAATCGTTTCTATTCGGCTGCTCCGGTTTGTACACCCACCCGGGTGAGTTGCTTAACTGGTCGTCATCCGGCACGGGTCAATATGACCTGGGCATTTAAAGGAGCCCTACCGGATCGGGAAGTGACCATCGCTGAAGCGCTAAAGGAACTGGGCTACACCACTGGGCATTTTGGCAAATGGCATGTGGGCCAACTCACCAAAACTGTTGAACAATCTTATTCTGGAATTCCCCGCACAGAGAATCTCTATAGCCCACCTTGGGAAAATGGTTTCGATGTCTGTTTCAGCGTTGAGAATTCTGTTCCCAGCTATAATCCTTATTACCTTGCAGGTGATGAATTCGGAACAGAAGGCTATCGCTTTGTGATGGATCGTCAGATCGAAAGGGGGCAGAGGAACGATGGATTCATCTGGAGAGACCGATTCTGGACCGGCCCTGGACAACTTCACGATGAATGGCTTGAAGGACCATTACCTGAGATTCTTATCGATCAGAGTTTAGATTTTATTGATCAGGCCCTGAGCGAGCAAGTGCCATTTCTGGCATTAATTTGGTTTTCAACACCCCATACGCCTGTAGTGACTGGCAACGAATACCGGGCTATATACCCTGAACTCAGCTATGAGGAACAACATTGGTTCGGCAGCATTACTGCCATGGATGAGCAGATAGGGCGATTACGCACTGAGCTCAAAAACAAAGGCATTGACGAGCAGACTGTCTTGTGGTTCTGCAGCGACAATGGTCCTTCGTGGATTCATGACTTGAACTCCGCGGGACCCTTTCGGGGTAAAAAAGGGAGCCTCTGGGAAGGTGGTATTCGCGTACCCGGATTACTCATCTGGCCTGGAATTACCGAACTCGCGAGTGAAACAGATATTCCGGTAACTACATCAGATTTCTTACCCACCGTTCTGGAATACCTTGATGTGGATCTTCAAGTTGATCCGGCATACTACCAGTTGGATGGGATATCGGTTTTGGATATCCTGAAAGCCAATCAAACTGAGCGAGGAGCGGCGATAGGTTTTCAAGCACCAGTCATGGCCAATCAGGCTCAAAACACAACAGCCTGGTCTAATATATCGGGGCGTCAGATTGTCTGGATGACAGATCGCTACAAAATGATTAGTTTGAACGACGGACTAGACTGGGCGCTATATGTTCTATTATC
>CAYUGX010000308.1:4181-5555 GCA_964444375.1 uncultured Porphyromonadaceae bacterium
AGAAACAGTTGATATTTCAACTGAACATCCTGAAGTGATCCGTCAATTGTTACCAGACCTGGAAGAATGGCTGAAGTCTTGTGATGAAGATGCCACTTTACTTATTCAGCATTAGCATATTCAATTCTTAGAGCTTTTATTAGATCAGGATGCTGGTCAGCAACATTACTTTGTTCTGAGATGCCAAAAGGACCATATATGTCAAACAATTGGATTTCACCCGTTTTCAGAAAGACCACTTTGAATTTGTCTTTTCTGATTATTCGTATGATATCTGGATCCACAACGATGTACTTTTTTAGACCATTGATGTGACCAGAATGTGATGGGTCTTTGGCCAAATTATACCATTCCCACCGATCTTTTGATAAATCATAGAGTTCCTGATTACCATCATAATAATGAATGTATTTGTACTTGCCGTCGGTAATAGCATGTGATCCTCGGCCCAAGGTTGTCACACTTACTGGTGGTCCAGACCAGGTGTTACCCATAAGCAATGGAAGTAAGCTGTTACCTTCAAGGTCATTTTTATCAGGCAATGATCCCATATCCAAAAGGGTAGGGTACAGATCCAATAAATTCACTGGTATATTGCATTTCTGGCCCCGATCATACTTTTTGCGATGCTGCTTCGGAGGGACAATGATCAGCGGTACTCGTGTTGATCTTTCCCATGCGGTATGCTTTCCCCAATGCTCTTTTTCACCCAGATGCCAGCCATGGTCGCTAAACAGGATGATCCAGGTATTATCTGCTTTTGAACTGGTTGCGAGGGCACTAATCAATTTACCGATCTGCGCATCAACAAAAGAGATAGTGGCCAAATAGGCATGTACACCAGCCTGCCATTGATTATAGCGGATCACTGTTTCATGACATCCGGAAGTCCAGGGTAGATGTGCATAATCTATGGCTGTTTGTGACAGATCATCCAAGTCGTTTTCGATATGAGGAGGTAGTTGTATTGAGTTTTGATCGTAAAAATCAAAATACTTCTGTGGCGCAAACAAGGGCTGATGAGGTTTGTAAAAGCCAACACATAGAAGCATTGGTTTTTCTTGCTCATTTCTAATCTGATTGAACGCCCAATTGGCAATTCGCCCATCGGGCATGACGGTGTCATGTATTGGCAGTGGTCCCCAATCAAAGGTACTCCAGGTGTTGTTCGGTCTATCAATGTTAGAGATCTTGTTCATGGGCAAACGTACCGACCAGGTATCACGACGCACCACAACAGTCGGGTCCATGTTTTCAGTCGCTAACTCCTCATGGGTAAATGGGGTTCCGACAATTCCGGTTCCTGGACCATATGTATCCCAATTTTTATCTACCACTTTGGTTGAGGAGTGGTTAATTTTCCCTGCTCCAGCA
>CAYUGX010000309.1:0-5522 GCA_964444375.1 uncultured Porphyromonadaceae bacterium
GAGTTTCGGGTGGTTTCAGTGCCAATCTGGCTCTTGGAACGGGTGATCCTTTGTTGGCGGGTTTGTCAACCGAAGCTGCCCAGATACTGGATCCCAGCTACGAGGTCAATCCAACTGCCAATTACTTCTTCATGGTGGCTTCAACCTTTATCATTGCCATTGCTGGCACCTGGGTAACCGACAAATTGGTTGAACCAAGGCTAGGCAAGTACACTGGCGATGTAAAACTGAAAGAGGATGAATTCAATCGACTGTCTAAGATTGAAAAGAAGGGCCTATGGATGGCCTTGGCTGCATTTACTGGCATCCTCATCATCACACTCATCGGGATTATTCCGGCAGATGGATTCTTCCGGGGCACCGACGGATCCTTCCTTAACTCGCCTCTAATCAGGGGAGTAGTCGCTATGTTATTCATCACCGCTGGCGCAATGGGTTTGGCCTATGGCTTTACGACCAAATCATTTAAAAACGATGCAGATGTCATGAAAGGCATGGCATCCTCTATGAAAACATTAGCTACCTACATCGTGTTGGTATTCTTTGCAGCGCAGTTTGTAGCCTATTTCAAGTGGAGTAACCTGGGTATCATCCTGGCAGTTAAAGGGGCCAACCTCCTGATGTCTGCCGATATTGGCCTGATCCCCCTCATGATTCTTTTCATCATACTCTCGGCTTCGATCAACATGCTCATGGGTTCAGCCTCGGCCAAATGGGCCATCCTGGCGCCCATCTTTATCCCGATGTTCATGATCATGGGCTATTCACCCGAGCTGTCTCAGGTGGTTTACCGGATCGGTGATAGCGTTACCAACGTTATTTCACCGATGATGAGCTTCTTTGCCCTCATCATTGCATTCATTCAGAAATACGATTCCAAAGCAGGAATCGGTACCATCATTGCAACCATGGTTCCCTATAGCGTGGTCTTCTTCGTAGTCTGGGCAATATTACTGGTCATCTGGCTCTGGGTCGGTTTGCCTCTGGGACCTGATGCAGGCATCATGTATCAACTCAACACCTAAAGAATGCATACCTCGATCATACCTGTTTATTCTCAAAACGACATTCCTGATAGGCTTAGGGATACTCCAGTTGCCGCTTTATTAGGCTTCCACAACTTCAACCAGGGTGAATCAGCCTACGACAAGCCGCAAATGCTAATCGGCACCTGTATTGATTACAGAATAAAGCTCCACCTGCCGGATAACTTCGCTTATGTGATCCGAAGTGCCGGAGCCAACTTACGGTATAGCGATTTCCAAACATCATTTAGCATAGCAGTAGGAGGTGTTCGATCCATTGCCATAATTGGCCACAGCCATTGCGCCATGGTCAAGGTCGAAGAGAAAGAGGATCTATTTGTCAAAGGACTCCATGAAACTGCAGGTTGGTCAGCACATACGGCCAAAGAACATTTCCAACAGTTCACTCCTTTACATGGCATTTCTGATGAAGTTGAATTCGTACTCAAAGAAACCCGGCGCCTCCGACTTGGTTATCCCAGCATTGAAGTCACACCGATGTTTTACGATCTTGAATCTCACAAGATTCATCTGATCAAAGAATAAAACCAAAGGCCAATCACCCAAATGAAAAAACTCCTCATCCTACTGGTTCTTCTGCTGATTACCTGCCGGATGATCGCCTGGGATGAGATCTCGCACAGCTACATCACCCATCTGGCCATTGAGTTTGTAAAAAGCCCTGAGCTAAAGGCCCTGCTGGAAAAGCACGAGAATCGATTGCTGGCAGGCTCCTGGTATCCTGACTGGGATCATTTTTCACGCAGACGCCTCCCTAATCTACCAATCCATCAACGTGTACCCTTCGGCAATGCCTACCTTGACCATCTGAAAAAAGATGAGGTAAACCAACGATCTGATTATGAGGAGCTGTTGGCTCACTGTTTTGGGGCGCTGGCCCATGCGTTCGAAGACCAATGGTACGACCTGATCCTCATGCCACATCTCAAAGCCCAGGATCAGCGCTACTACAAAGATCATCATACTGCCATGCTCAATGTGCATTTGCATCGCTTGTACCGCTACGATAGAGTTGAAAAGTATTTACCCACTCACGACTTGATCAAAATATTCAGTCAGATCAACTACTTGGAAGAATACAATGTGAGTTCAGCCTATTTGGAGAAACGCTACAAACAGGGCACTCGAAGACAATACCAGCTCATGGAGGGACTCAAGATCATCTCTTTCCTCAGCTCAAAATACTTCCAGAATAGAATGCCCTGGGCTGCGCAAAACATGATGGACGCTCCAGGTGGCTACATCAGTACTGCCAAAGCAACTGCCGCCTACTGGGAAGCACTGTACACCTTGCTCACACAGGAAGAATTTGAGCCTGGACAAGAGTATCTAGGTCCTTGTTATGCGGAGTATGATCAATTAGAAAGAGACCGGATTTCATTTATTCTGCCCTCGCCCACTTTAAAACAAGATCAACAAGCCATACAAGCTTTTTTTATTGACGAAACTGGAAACAAAATCTTAGCCCTTCAAGCCACCAGCCAGTATAACGCAGAATTAGTCAAACAATTTATTCCTGAAATCCCCCTCGAACCCAGCCATACATACACTTTCCACCACAACGACTTCAGCTATCAATTCACCACACCCACGTCCTAATCCACAACACTCGCCCCTCGCCTCTCGTCTCTCGTCTCTCGTCTCTCGTCTCTCGTCTCTTTCCTCTACCCAAACTCCACATACTCCCCAATCCCTTTAGCCTCAAACTCCCCAACTAAAACCACACCCTCACTCCCCTGGGCCTTGAACCCTGAACCTTGCACCTTACACCTTGCAGCCAATAGGTACTTCACCCCCCTCGGCCTCCTCCCTAACCAATTATACAATCGCCTTTGAATCCCGGGTCGCTTCCCCTCCTCTTCCATAAACTCCTGATTCCAATACGTATGAATCTGTTTTATCTCTAGCTCAATTCTTAGCTTATCGCTTTTACCAACTAAGCTAAATGATCCCGGATAGGTCAGGCCGGTAGAGGCATCGTAGACATAGTCGTCTGGGCGTGTATGAAACGTGCATTCCAGGTTTTGGGTGCTGGGTGCTGGGTGCTGGGCATTGGGTGGGTGCTGGGTATCCTTGAGATATTGCCTGTCACGTGTCGCTTGCAGCTTGCAGCTGACCTGGTTGATCCATTCCCTGTTATGGTATGTACAGGTGTAGGTCAGACTAAAATCATTCATGTGTACCCGCCCCCAATACAACTGCGTGATCGGAGTCTTCAGAGGAAAAATAGTGCTGTAAACATAATCCACGTACCCGTTTACGATTTGCGGTTTGTTGATCGATTGCTGACCAACCGGGTCAATAGATACCAGAGCCTGAATGGCTACCGGATTCCATGCAAGAAACTGCTTTTTGTGAAACACCTTGAACACTGCCCCAGGCAATGCCTCTTGCCTGACCTGACCATCCACCACAACCGGCTGATGTCTCAAAGAAGTATACTCAGGTCGGGTATGAACCGTGAGAAAATCAGATTCACCCACCCGATAAACCAGGTTTATTCCGTTCTCCTTGAAAAAAGTCTGCCACTTGTCGCTTGAAGCGAGGGGCTCGATCAAATAATATTTAAACTCCCGGGTAGTTACTCCAAGAATCCGAACAGTCGCAGCGTACCCAAACAAAAAACAATCATCTTCAGTTAGAAAATCGAAATACCATTTTTCGAATTCAAAACTTTTCATCACCTGTGTATTTTCATTTTGAGCCAGAATAAGCTGCAGGCGATAAGAAGCAAGCTGCAAGCATAAAATACACTATAAACCCCAAGATTGGCGACCGGGATCTCACTGAATGCAGCAGCCATAGTGTATTGACTGGGAAAAAAGGCCGGCAAACATTTGATAATCAACTCATTCTTTGCAGCAGCATAAAAGATGGGGTTTTGGAGCCAACCAACGTCAATATTGGCAAGCAATACAACTGCCAGTATACCTTCCAGTTCACCTTTCAGCAAGGTGCCTACGAGCAAACCAAAGCTGCCATAGATCAGACTGAGCAGTAACAAACCCAAAGCTAGTTTGAAAGGGTAAATCACATCTATCAGAACAAGAAGGATAATCAGAATATAGAGGCTTACAGCGATCATGATGCCAAACATGATCAGCAGCTTTGAAAGGGCTAGGGTTACCGGGTGGGTACCGCAAACGATGAGGCGACGGTTGGCTTCCTGATTTCTCTGAATTAAGGTCATACTGAGGAAAGCGCTAAGCACTCCAATGGCAGCCAAACCCATGAATACCATACCTTCTGAGCGCATGGAAACTTGAATGAATTCCTCATCAGATATCGAAACCAACTTAAATAGCACGTTTTGATCTTTGGTGGTAAACCAGGTCACCAGGAAAAAGATTGTTGGTACCACCACCAACAGGATGGGTATGATGCGTCTCCTGAAAAGCTCAATCAGGGTCATCCAGGCTAAGGTATAGAGACCATTTAGCATGACAACCTCCCTTCCTTCAATTCGTAAACCTGATCCATCTGGGCTTGGTCGTGGATCAGGTGGGAAACGATGATAACCTGCTTTTGGGCTGCTTTCAATAACGACACAAGATCCCAGAATCGTCGGTAGGTATCCCAATCGAAAGCTGCATAGGGTTCATCCAGAAAAAGCACATCCGGATTATGCAGCAGGGCCAGTACCAGGTTGAGCTTTTGTCGCGTTCCACCCGATAAGTGGGCCACGCGTTGTTCAAAACAGCCATTGAGATTGAATCGCTCCAGCAATTCAGTTCGCCATTTTTCAGATCCCAAATTCCCGTAGCTCACAGCAAACAGCCTGAGGTGTTCCTTTACAGTCAGGTTTGGGAATACCAACTGTTCTTGCGGACAATAGCCCACAGAGCCTTTATAGCTTATAATGCCCTCATCGGGTTTTATCAGGCCAACCATCAGCTTCAGTAAAGTACTTTTTCCTGAACCGTTTTCACCGACGATCCCAGAGATACTTCCAGATGGGAATTGCGCATCAGCTCCCTTCAGCACCTGCTTTCGGCCAAAAGACTTGACGATATGTTGTAGTTCTAACACGATTAGAAGAAATTGGGTATGCAATCCATCATATTCACTTTATCAATTGAGGTCGAGTACGGTCCCCGGCAGCGGACATCGCGAGTTGAAAATGAACCGCGCAATGCATCATTTGAGGCCCGACACCCTCCGCCACAAACTGATTTATGTGAACAATCGTCACATTCATCCGGTAGGGACTTAAAAGCCTTCATTTTTAAATGGGTATATCGATTCTTAAAAATACTCCAGATGGATTCTTCATATATACTTCCGAGTGGAATTGTATCGATGAAGGGACAGGGTTGAACCACACCATTTGCCTTGATTGTAAAAACATAGTTTCCACCAGAACAGGCATTGCCAGTCATGCGATAGAAATCGCTCACAAACCTGGCATGATCGGGATTCTTTTCGAACAAAATCTCGTGCTTGATCTCATGCCATACCTCAGGATCAATACATAGG
>CAYUGX010000310.1:0-5500 GCA_964444375.1 uncultured Porphyromonadaceae bacterium
CGGCGGTCTTGAAAACCGTTGTCCGTTCACGCGGACCGGGGGTTCGAATCCCTCCTTCTCCGCAAGCAGGGTTTGAGTGTGGAATATGGATGAAGAGAAAGTGTGAAGGTGGAAAAAAACTAAAGCCGGTTTCAATTTGGAACCGGCTTTTTTTTGCTGTTTTCTTTCATGGAAGCCTGATGACCTGGTCGCCTCGTTTGTTATGCTCTATCTTAGAGCCATTGCTTATGTGAAATTTTGTCGAATAGGAAATAGTAAAGTGTGTCCGATTTATGCTTATTTGAACCTTCTAGGGTGATTGAATTGGACAAATTGGTAACTTTACTGTTAGTCTGTTAATTGGGACATCATTTTCAACTCTGCAAAAAATGTAAACGATCCAAAGTCATGAAAAATATCACCTTGTTTTTAATCGCCTTCATAGTATTTGCCTGTACAAACAAATCTATCACAGATGAGGGTACAGAGGTAAAAAAACTAGCTGGTGATTTCAGATTTACTGAAGGCCCCGCAGTAGATTCAAAGGGCAATGTATATTTTACAGATATTCCTAATAACCGGATTTTTATATGGACATTAGAGAACAAACTCGACACTTTTAGTATGAACTCCGGAGGATCCAACGGACTGTATTTTGATAGAAAGGGAAACCTGTTGGCATGTGAAGGAGACATGGGACAAATAACTTCAACTGATCAGCACGGAAAGAAAACTCCTATAGCTACAGAGTATGATGGTAAACGATTTAATAAGACCAACGATTTATGGCCCGATGGCCGAGGAGGGGTTTACTTCACTGACCCGAGATATGGTGGTGAAGGAGAGCTCCCTCAAGATGGGGAGCATGTATATTATATCTCACCCGATCGTAATTCTGTAAGTAGGGTTTGTGATGATTTGGTTAAGCCCAATGGTATACTTGGTACTCCTGACCGGAAATCTCTTTATGTGACCGATGCTCGAGGAGGTAAAACCTATAAGTATGATATTCAGAAAGATGGATCTTTGACTAACAAAACACTTTTTGTAGAAATTGGTTGTGATGGAATGACGATTGATAAAGCTGGGAATGTATATTTAACTACAGGTGGAAAAAGTGCTGTTGACATCTTTTCCCCTTCTGGCGAATTAATAGAATCCATAGAGGTTCCTGAAAAACCATCTAACGTTTGTTTTGGTGGGAAAAAGAGAAATCTACTTTTCATAACAGCACGAACTTCTCTATATCGTATTGAATTGATTACCCAAGGCGTTGATTGATTCTTAATAACTTTGGCTGATCCTGTACGCAGATAAAAGGCCGGTGCATGCCTTTGTTTGTTATTTACTCTGCCAATTTCTCCTCATACAAGCGATAATTATCCTCACTAAAACACACAAATATCACCTTCTCAATTCCAGGAAATGAAGATTCCCTGACTGTCTGAATAGCAATATCTGCGGCTTCATTCAGAGGATAATGATATACACCAGTACTGATGTTTGGGAAGGCAATCGTTTTGCACTGATTTTCACTAGCCAGTTGTAATGAGTTTTTATAGCAGGATTTGAGTTTTTCGGACTCACCAAAGTTCCCTCCTTTCCAAACCGGACCAACTGTATGGATAACAAATTTAGCTGGCAATTTACCCGCTGTAGTTATTACTGCTTCTCCAGTTGGACAACCACCTTTTATCTGAATGCATTCTTCAAGAATTTCCTTTCCTCCAGCACGATGGATGGCCCCATCAACACCACCACCTCCCATGAGAGAAGAATTGGCCGCATTGACTATGGCATCTGCTGATACTTTAGTGAGGTCAACCTGATGGAGTTCGATGATCATTTTTACGAAGTTATGACTTAATGGAATTGTGGCCAATACTTTGGATATGTTTCAAGGTTTCATGTTTCGTGAATCATCAACTGTTTGGCTTATCTTGTAATGATCAGTCTTGTAAGGCTTTCCATTTCAGCCTCACGAAACCGCACTAAATAAACCCCACCAGGATAATCCGAAACATCCAACCTGATCAAACCATTTGCCTCAGCGGGATTGGTGATGTGATGAACAGTTCTACCCCTTAGATCCGTAATGCTGACTGATTTGTTACCCAGCCCTGCTGAGCCGGTGGCTATGCTGATCAAATTGGTCGCCGGATTTGGATATACATTCAGTGATAATTTGTTCTCAAATGCTTCCTCAACACCTGATATCTCTCCTAAGTATTTTCGTACGGTATCAGCTGCTTCCGCAACTACCGTGCTTGTTGCTTCATCAGCGGCCTTATATCGCAAGGTTCCATCAGCATCGATGATTAAAATCCGGTCATAGGTGGTGACATAGTCATCCATGATGCTTCTCCCTTTTGTCCCTATCGGATAGGTGAGCCCGGTGCGAGACCTGAAACCGGTTACTGAAGCATCACTACCATCCCAGACGTCTATGGCAATGGCTTTAAAATTTGGATTGTCTTTGAAGACATCATATATGCCGGTCTGGGTATTGGGTGCATTATCCTGACAATGACTACAGCTGAATCCAAAAAGGAATACAAACACCACATTGCCTTTTTGTTCTGACAGGGTAAAGGTATCCCCATCCAAAGTTTTAACCGTAAAATCAAGAGCAGGTGAGCCAACCTCCTGAGCAAAGCTTAATTGACTGGTCGCGAATAAAATAAGTCCTAAAACCAGAGCTTGGGAGTATAGTTTTTTCATCGTTTTTACCTATATGTTTTCCTATTTGTCGTTTTAAGATCCTAATCCTGACAGAAACAAATACAGATTTGATTGATTTGCAGTTAAACAACGTTTTGCGAATTTTGTATAGCATTTGATTATCGTTTGTCACTAGTATACTATTCTAATCTGGAACTGGAGTTGTGGGGAAAATTCAAATCCTAATATGAAAACTATCCCAATTGGCCTGCTGATTTTGTTAGTCCTGACTTCTTCATGCTCAAAGGTGAATGATCCCCTTTTTGAGGGCGCAAATGGAAGTTCATCAGCTGGCATTCTAACCCTGGTTAACGGTACCGATTTCGATTGGGAAAAAACCGACCAAACCAATGAAACACTGCAAACGTGGGCATTTCCCGATCGAGTGCCGACAGGGAGTTCAGTCGATGTATTTATTGATCCAAAGTCATCTGCATACGGACAGCTAGATGGTTTTGTTGCGACTGTGAATTATAGGCTCAATAGCATTGCATCGTCAGAATTCCAGATTGTGGCAAACAGCCAGTTCAACTTTATTTTGCAAGTAAACTATATCGAATTGCAAACTAAGGATGTACCCGTGGGAAGTATGAAAGCATTGGGCTGGAATCAAAAAGGGTATGTGAGTTTCATTCTGTCCGGGAAACCAGAGGCACTTTATTCAAATCATTCACTTGGCGACAATTGGATGGCTGCAAATTTTGATCTTTTTGGTGCTCAACGACTATCAAACCTATGTATGATTGGCACTCATAATTCTGGAATGAGCATCTACAGCAAGGGTACAGCCTTTACCGGACCGTGTAATACACTGACTCAGTATTTTGGGATAAAAGACCAATTGATGCTTGGAGTACGGTATTTTGATATCAGACCAGTTTTAAAAGATGGCATTTATTATACGGGACACTATTCGAAAATTGATCCAGCCGGAATGAGCTCATGGCAAGGTGCTTGTGGACAGCAAATCGAAGAAATCATAGCAGAGATAAATCAATTTTGTGAAGAGCACAGAGAGTTGATCGTACTCAATTTCTCACATTCATTGAACACAGATTTAAATCAATCAGAGATTAGATCATTTAATCAGGATGAGTGGATTACATTGTTTGACCTTTTGCAGGATTTTCACAATCTGTATATAAACCGTGTGGATGAAATTGATTTGACAAAGCTCAGCCTATCCGAATTTATTGCAGAGAAGGCAGCTGTGGTTTTGCTGATCGATGGATTCTCCAGCTTAGGCGAGTATCAGGGAAATGGCTTTTATAGATCGGACCAACTCTCGACCTATAACGAATATTCCAATACCAATCAATTATATGATATGGTTGACGATCAATTTCAAAAGATGGCCAATCATTCTGATGAGGACTACTTCCTGCTCTCCTGGACACTCACCCAAAGCAATTCAAACGCGACAACATGCTTTACTGGAACTGGGCCAAGTATTAAAGACCTGGCAATCTCTGCCAATCAGCGTATTCCATCATTACTCTACCCTAAAATCCCAGAATCAGGTTTCCCCAACATCATCTATATTGATTATTTAGCAGACACTGAATTGAATGCACTGAATATGGCGCTGAATTATTTGAATCTCCAATAGGCCACGAATCTTGTTGTCCGACGGCATCACCTGCATTTAGACGGGCGCCAGCATGGTGCCCCTATAAAATCACCTGCCTAAACCTGCCATAACCCGATTTAACCTGCATTAACCAATAGATTTTGTAAATTCACGCCAACAAATACTCATACACATGAAAAAGTTGACTTTTTTACTTTGTATCCTAGGTTTTCTGGTTGCATGCAATTCAAACAATAATAAAGACCAGGACATTGGTCCGATCACCATGGAAATGAAGATCGATGGCATGTCTTGCAACGGTTGTGTTGCCACGGTAGAAGCCTCTGTAAAGCAGATGGGCGAAGGCATCACGTCAGTAGTTGTAAATCTGGATAGTGCAAATGCGGTAATCGAATACGATCCAGCAATGCTTAAGGAAAAGAAGATAAAAGAAGCAATCGAGCTAAATGGCTACAAAGTCACAGAAGTGATTGAAAAATAATTTCATATGAACCTTTCCGGCATCTTCCCCCCGCTACCCACTGCCTTCGACCACAATGATGAACTCCTGACCAACAAAATGCAGGAGAATATCACACATCTCAGTCAATATGATCTGGCCGGTTTCCTGATACTGGGTTCGAATGGAGAGCTGGTTATGCTCTCTGAAACGGAAAAAGCTGAAGTGTATCAAGCCTGCAGAAGGGCTATCCCGCCCGAAAAGCTAATGATCACGGGCACCGGAGGGCAATCAACCCAAGAAACCCTGCGACTTTGTCGGTTAGCAGCCGATGCCGACGCTAATGCTGCTCTAGTGCTAAATCCAAGTTATTATAAAGGATTGATGACTACCGAGGCACTGAAGAAACACTATTTTGAGTTGGCAGAGGAAAGCCACATCCCGATCATAATTTATAACATGCCCGCGAATTCTGGCATGGATTTGAGTGCCGATCAGATTCTTACACTTTCTACCCATCCTAATATCATTGGCCTGAAAGATTCTGGAGGCAACCTGGCCAAGATGGGCCAAATTATTGATCAATGCGATGATGACTTTCAGGTTCTGGCTGGATCGGCAGGATTCCTCCTGCCTGCTCTTTCTGTTGGAGCAGTAGGTGGAATTCTGGCCCTGGCGAATATCATGCCCCAAAAATGCATTGACCTGTTCAATCTTTTCAATCAGAAAGTCCTATCGGATGCAGCCAGTATCCAACGTTCTATTATAGA
>CAYUGX010000311.1:0-5461 GCA_964444375.1 uncultured Porphyromonadaceae bacterium
CAATATTCTTCCCCATGAAGAATTTACCGACTGGTACATAAGCTAAATCAATCGTTTTGGCCTGATCCATCGGTATTCGCATTGATAGTCGTGAACCAAGTCTTTGTTTTTTCCTGGCTTCTTGAGAATTAAATGGCCAATTGGGTAGTTTAAGCTGTTTGGCAGGGGGTCTCTTTTCCCCTACCGGATGTTTAAAGACTGGCTGATCCACAGTCTCAGGAGAAGTCTCTGGATTGTGCAACAATCCGGCATAGGCCTCTCTCAACTCCATGCGGCGTTCAATAAACGGTTCAATCTTTTCAGTATGCTCAATCCAGGTTCCGTGATCAGGTACATTCAGGTCGATCCAGGCATAGAGTTTTTGCCAGGCCTCTTGGTCCAACTCAACTCCGTGATGGCCTTTTCTGAGCAATTGAACCAATTCTGTTTGTTCAGCATGATACTCCATAGGGATGGTCAGGTGATAATCGTTCTCAGGACCGGCTCGACGGACGTAGGGATGCAAGGCGATGTAAGCCGAATTGAACAGAAAGGTCTCATTCCTGAGTGGAGACATTTTACCCCGGTTTCGTAAATCGGGTATTTCTGTTTCACCATTGTGACACCCCACACAGTTTTGATCAAGCACGGGTTGCACTTCAGACAAAAAACCAAAATTGCGTTCAGGACCATACCAAGGCTCGATTTCAAGAGGTGCCTTTCGAGCGGCCATCGTGGGTTTTGGCATGGCAACCTGGTTGGCGTCTTCGTGGCATCCGACACAACTGAGGTGTTCACCGGGCATGGCAGTGAACCAAGACCGCATGATCTGCACGGCCCGGCCTTCATCATCAAGTGGCTGCAGTGCTATGGGCGTATTCGCAGGGATGGTAAAATGGGCTGAGCCATCGTCATAAATCGGCACAGTGCCTAATAGTCGTCGGGGTTCCCAGGGCCCGTCGATTCCCACATGTATGTGTCCACCGGTTCCACGATAGGCATAATGCCATTCAAAAAGACGCAATGATTTGACAGCACCCCTGGGTATACCGCTAAGACCGGGGCCTTCATAAATATCTTGGATGTAAACTGTAGCCTCACTCGTTTCCAGATCAACTTTATCGGGAATCACAGGTGGCCGGGGTTTGGATATTAAGGGAATGGGCTCGGTTAAATGGTAATAGGGATCAGATGAAATCAGCGTTTTATTATCGAAAACATCAACCAGATAAATAGCCCAGTTGTCATGCGGTGTCATTTTTCCGGCTACCAAAAAAAACTCATCAGACAGGGGCCAGGGATGTAAGAACTTGGGCCATACTTCATCAACCAGACGATCGGTGATAATGGGCTCAACTTTTTTGTTACGGCCGGGTATCTGCTGCACCACTCCATCGGTTTCAAAACGCCCTTTTGCAGGGTCAAACAGATGAAGCTCACCCGCTCGACGTGTACCGTGATGGCCAGATACAATACCCACTACCTGACCTGGGTCACTGGGTACAGCACGGGCAAAAAATACAGAGTTTGGCCAGTATGAGTTGCTTCCATAATACGAGCGTTGATTCGTTCCGTCAGGATTCATGGTCATTAGAATCCGGGTAAAGAAATGCGGTGAATCGGTATATTCCCACCGTGTGTACAGTACTTTACCATTGTTCAATACGCTCGGATGCCAGTTGTCATCCTGATCAAAACACAGCATTCGCATTTCACTACCATCTGGCTTCATACGGCACAAATTGGCCACATTACTTGATCCATTGACACAGGGCACGCCATGATAACAGGCTGTTGAAGCAAATATTATATCTTCTGATGGAAGGTAACAGGCATCGTAATGATCAACGTCACCACCGATATCACGACTCACCTGCCGGCTTATACCGCTAGCCAAATCGAGTTCATAAACCTGGAAAGTGAGATTTTTATCGGGTTGGGAAAACAGCAACTTATTTCCTTCGTAATGCAAATCAACCTTTCCCACAAAGCGATTCCCATCCGGCAGGTAAACAAGCTCGTGATCATTGGGCGATGACAGTTGAAATTTCACAATCGCATTATCCCAGATATTCCGATTGATCATTGACAAACTCTGAAAGTTTGACGGTAAACCTGCCGGATCAGGCCCTTGCCCCATGGGTTTTATATTACCGGGGATTTTATGTCTGCGCACAGCTAAAACTGATTCAAAATCGAGAAGTGGATTGGCCAGTAAAATGCGCTTTTCGGCTTCTCTTGTTTCACCCATCCTGGCCAACAGGCTCTCGTCACGAGCGTCTAATTGCTTCAACAGTTCAGCCTTTTGTACGTGGGCGTCTTCAATGGTTTCGATTTCGGCTCGAATTTCCTGCAATATCGACTGAGGATATTGCTGATACACCAGCTTTAGTCGACCCAGATCTAACTGTTCAAGCCATTCTTTAGCTTTGGCGAATTGATCATTAGCATACAGTTCTTGCCACAACTCACCGATATTGCTCTTAGATAACCAGTGTAGGTTTTGAATATGGCTATGATCTTTACCTAACCATACTGCATATTCTTCGGGATAATTCAATTTCAACTGTGATAAAAAGCGCAACATCTCCTCATTGAAGACGGCAAAAAAGGCAGCACCTTCTAATGGTGCTACAACTGAACTGAATCGCTTGACAGGTTGCTTTATGCGGTAGGTAAAAATTGATCGCCAAAAGTAATCACTTCCAATACCGGTGAACACATGGTGAGCCTTTTCCCCTACACCAATCTGAACAGGTCCCCGTTTTCTCGACTGCTCGATTGTTTTATCATGCACCCATCTATTGACCCGCATGGTCTGATCACAAAATAAAATAGGATCTCGCTCGGCTAAATTGGCTGAGGATTTGGTTGATTCAACGACAGGGTTTCCCCATCGTGCTCCCATTTTGGGAATCATTATTTCTTTTCTGAAAATGTAGTCGAATCCATCAACATGATAGACAGCCAGATGCAATTGCTTTTTAGCATGGATAGCCTTATTGATCTGCTGGGGATTGTCTGCCGAGGCCAGGGGACTGATAATGAAAGCCGGCCCCTCTTCTAGTTCGACCTGACGGTATTTCTTGGCCGAGGCGATCAGGGTTTCATCAAACGAGTTCTCCTCTACCCAAAAAATACATCGTGTATGCACCTGACCCCGGTTGCTGCAAGTCACCAGTAATAAACAAAAAAAAGGGAGTAACTGTTTATAAATAAAATGAATAGCCCTCATGACTTATTGATATTATACGCCTACCTACCTCCGATAACAAATGCAGCACCTAAAACTTGATCCTGACGATTAAATATAGGAAAATCGAGGAGATTAGAACGACTTTTCGAGGCCAAGTCCGAACAATGAGAAGTCAAATCGTACCGGATCATGTGGATCAATCTGTCTCAAGGCATGAGTAAGCTCTTCAACTGCCCTCCAATTATTCGAGCGCCGTTTAAGCAGCCCCAAATGGCGGGCTACCCGAGCCACGTGAACATCTAGAGGAATCATCAGATTGGATTGCTCTATGTTTGGCCATAGCCCAAAATGAACTCCTCGGTTATCGTGACGAACCATCCACATCAGAAATAGGTTGATTCGTTTTGCTGCTGATCCTTTGGCCGGATTTGCCACATGCTTCTCAGTACGAGCCAGCGGCTCCCACTGCATGAATACCTGTCTAAAATGGGTAATGGCCTCGAAAGCACTACCTTGTATGAATCCAGCACTGAATACCGACTCTAATCCGCCGTGCTCTTTATAGAGTCGACGCAGGGCATCCAGAAAAAAGTGCAGATCGATGGGTAGAAAGGTGCGATGAACAAAACTGTTTAATCGATCCCATTCCTTTTGTGAACTGTTGCAGACGAAATCATGGGGAGCTTGCTCAAACAATTCCATAAGGCGAAACCCATTTCGGATGATTGTTCCCCGTTGTCCCCAGGCTATGGTTGATACCAGGAAGGCAGCAATTTCAATGTCTTCTTTCTTCGTAAAAGAATGGGGAATTTGAATGGGATCAGTTTTAATAAATGAGGGGGTGTTGAACTGCTCGTATTTAGTCTCAAGCAAGGCACGAATCCGACTCATCTTTAAACAATCAAGCCATCTTTCATCTGGACAATCCGGTCGCTCATTTCAGCCAGATGATTGTCGTGGGTAACAATCACGAAAGTCTGACCAAATTGATCTCGAAGTTCAAAAAAGAGGCGATGTAATTCCTCCTGATTTTCTGAATCGAGATTACCTGAGGGTTCATCAGCCAGGATTACATCGGGTTTATTCATCAATGCCCGTGCAACGGCCACTCGCTGTTTCTCACCACCAGACAATTCAGCTGGTTTATGATGGTAGCGCTCGCTTAGGCTCAGATAATCCAGTAATTCTTTAGCTCTTTTTTCACTATCTCTTTTCGATTTGCGCCGAATAAAAGCCGGGATACATACATTCTCCAGGGCTGTGAATTCGGGTAACAAGTGGTGAAATTGAAAGACAAACCCAATTGACTGATTTCGGAAAGTTGCCAGTTGCTGGTCAGCCAATGCTTCAATTCGGTTTCCATTGATCTCAAGGGTTCCTGCATCGGGTCGACTCAGGGTTCCAATAATCTGGAGCAATGTGGTTTTACCAGCACCACTTGGGCCGACGACGGCTACAATTTCTTTCTCTTCAACCGAGAAATCAATGCCTTTGAGTACTTCCAATTTGCCGAAATACTTGTGTATACCTTTTGCCTGGATCATTTCATCAATTGAAACGATGAAAATACAGCTTTTTCGGCGGCATTCAAACTATTATGGGAAGGGCAAACGTGGACGTATCACCTGATGATAATCAAGATAATAAGTCAACTTTATTGAGAATGAATTAGTCTGTGGAGAAACAATGGTGCGGTTGAAATTATCAACATACCCCACAAATAAGTCTTCAGTCACCGATTCACTTTGATAGATATTGTTTTTCCAAACGGCAGTTAAGAAACTACCTGGAGCAAGATTCCAACTGTACTCAAGATCAACAGTTAGAATGTTGAAATTCAGGTCCTTATTTTGATCAAATTCAGGATAATCCAGCAAGCTTCCGTCGCGCTGCAGTAAGTAATACTCCTGATAATCAACGGCTGACCAATAATGTCTCATAGACAAGCTTAAGGCTGATACGTTATTAAATACATAAGAAGCTGAGATCTGATTGGTAACCCGCATAACATTTCGCTTACCAAATGCAATACTGTCTTCGGCAAAGTAACTTGCATACCCCACCTCATTCTTGTTATTTGAGATCTCAATCCTTGGATTGATTGAGACTTTATTGTTTATCCGCCAGCGGGGCCTTGCACTAAACTCCCAACCTCTCGCATCTTCGGTGTTCATGCTATATTCAAATCCCAAGTGCAGGCCCAGCTTTTTGCGGTAATCAGTTGAACCAGATATATCAATTTCCATATGGGCTTAACTGGGGCCTGGTCAATTTTATTCACCCTGG
>CAYUGX010000312.1:0-5425 GCA_964444375.1 uncultured Porphyromonadaceae bacterium
GCGGGGCTTGCCCCGTGTCGGTTCGACTCCGACCTCCGGCACCAGAAGATAATCTAAGAACGTCCTGTAAAGTTCTTTTAAGCCCCAGCCTTCAATGGTTTGGGGCTTTTTTATTGACTTTTTTGTCCAGGTTTATCCATTGTGTTCCTAAGAATTCCATTGCAAATTGTGTGTACGAGTGTGTATATTTGAGATCAAACACGAACTGAAGTGTTTAAAATACACACAGAGGTGCAGAGATGTCCAAGTTGACAGTACTTGAGGTTCGCAATATGAAGAAACCTGGCAGATTATCTGATGGTGGCGGCCTATGTTATGAGATTACCAAATCAGGGATAAAGCGTTGGCTATACCGTTATAGACTAGACAGTAAGCAACAAATGTATGTGGTTGGCCGGTATCCAGATATCTCTCTGGCAGAGGCCAGAAAAAAGCATAAAAAGGCAAAGGATCTTGTCAAGAAAGGGATAAACCCAACTCTGGATAGAAGGAGTAAAAAACAGGCAAATAGGGAAAAGGAGCGAGCTGAAAAAGAAAAAAGAGCGAATTCATTTGAATATGTGGCTCTTGATTGGATTGAACAGCAAGAAGGTGCCTGGAGTCATGGTCATGCTGTTGCTGTCCTTGGGACCCTAAAAAATGATGTTTTTGGACCGATAGGAAATAAAGCCATCGATTCAATCAGTCCACCCGAGATACTCAAGATTTTACGAAAGATTGAAAGTCGCGGGAGCTTAGAAATAGCCAGGAAAGTTCTACAGCGTATGAATGCCGTTTTCCGTTACGCAATACAGACAGGGCTTGCAACATACAACCCTGCTGCTGATATGCAGGGAGTCTTGAAATCAAAGCCTGTTGAACATCTTCCGGCTGTTTTTGACAAAAATTTAGGACAGCTCCTCAGAGATATAAATGCAAGCCAAAGAATTCATGTCACTACAAAGCTTGCTCTTCAATTTACTGCACTGACAGCCTGTCGTTCTGGCGAAGTACGCGGTGCACAATGGTCTGAAATAAATCTGGAAGAGAAAATTTGGGAGATTCCTGCTGAGCGGATGAAAATGAGACGCCCGCACATTGTACCGTTATCAAAGCAAGCTGTTGCAGTCATAGAAAGAGCTGGAAAAATCTGGGGTACTGAAGGACTGGTTTTCCCAAGTGTCAGGGATCGAAATAAACCAATGAGCGATAATGCCATGTCTAAAGCTCTGAGAGATATGGGATACAAAGGAAAGGCTACCCCTCATGGCTTTCGAGCGTCATTTTCCTCAATGGCATATGAAAAATCCGGTTTTGCAGGCGAAGTGATTGAAAAAGCGCTTGCCCATGAAGAAAAAAACAAGATTAAAAGGGCCTACAACCGGGCTGAATATCTTCCACAAAGAAAGCAATTAATGCAGTGGTGGGGAAATCGGGTACATGCACTTGAGTATGGAGCTGAGGTAATACCGATTACCCGGCAAATAAAAAGCTGAAAAGAATTTTTGGCTGAGGTGATGAAATATGTCCGGAGAGGACGGAAGAAGAATTGATAGAAAGATTCTTGAGGATATAAGAATTGCAGCGGTAACAAGAGTTCTAAGTGGTGAAAGTCCAGAGACTGTAATTCAGGACATTGGGTTTTCTAGGACAGTAATCTATGAATGGTTGAAAAGATATGAAGCAGGAGGACATTCGAACCTTAAAAGGAGAAAAGCAACAGGGAGACCATCAAGGTTAGGTAGCAATGATCTTTCTGTCCTGTACAGCAAAATATCCTGGGATCGAGATGTACTATGGACCCGTAATATAGTGGGCGAATATATCAAAAGAGAATTTGGTATTACTTTGAGTGGGCCTGCAATAGCACAACAATTGGAAAAAATAGGGATTAATTCCAATCATACGACAAAAAATATCAATTCAACGAATGAAACTATCATTAAACGGTGGGTAATGGAAGTTTACCCATTGATTCGCAATGAAGCAAAAAAACAAAAAGCAGAAATTTGGTTTTTGGGAGTGTCGAAGCGTCCAGCAGAATTTCATACGGGGCATCGAATGCTATCAGATGAGACATTAAAAGAAATGTCTCATCTGTTAACGGTCACTACGATATCAGCGTTTAAGCCCAACAATGTTTGTTTTTTTATGGCGGATAACAGTAGCTATAATGTTCATAAAAATTTTGGAGAGAATAACTTTCTTCCCATAGCAGATTTTGTGGAAAAACTTATTCTTAGAACTAAACGCAAGGTGTTTGTGATTGTTCAACAAAAACTATTAATTAATCATCCTGAAATCAGAGGAATTGCAGAATATAACAAAAATAAGCTCAGTATAAAATTTTTACCAAGGAAGTTCCCGCAACCGCGAGAAGATGAACATATTTGGAACTATATAAGAGATTATGTCAGGTGATTTAGTTTAGCTATATAAGCTGTATGTTTCTGAATATATAAGTAAAATTAAAAAAAATTATATTTTTTATGAAGTAATTAACAGTTTGAGGTAAACGTTTTTACATCCGATTGAGTTTGTTTGATCTTTTTTAAGTACAAACTCGTTCGGAATAAATAGGCTCAAAACAGCCCAATTTCCTGTGAGTTTGTTCACTGGAGGTTGGGCTTTTTTTATGCCTTGCTTCCAAAATACTTACTCTAATGAGGAACAATGGAAGAAAAAAAACTCTTACGGCTCCCAGCAGTACTCAAAAGAACAGGTCTTAAAAAATCTTCAATATATGCAAGTACAAAAGCTGGCACCTTCCCTAAACCCGTCAAACTGGGTGCTCGTGCAGTTGCGTGGTATGCGCATGAGGTTGATGAATGGATTAATGAGTTGCCACGAGTGAAATCTTGAAAATCCAAAAAGGTTCACTTCTAAAACTTGTCAATCTCAGGCCCCGTGCAGTGGATTGGCTGGAAAACGAAATTGACGCATGACCGGCAGAAAACCTTGAAGTGCGACAACACGGAGCTCTCGAAGGATCATACCATGATAAAAAGTATCTGGTTCGATAATAAAGTCCGGCGTTCATCTGCATATAGAAGTTTGTCGAAATGGTCGATGCTTGTTTATCTCGACTTTCTCAGCAAGCGGAAGATGGAAAAGGTGAAACACGCAAAAAGGTCGGATGGCTGGATCATCAAAAATAACGGTGAAATTGTCTATCCATATATCGAGGCGGAGCATAAAGGAATTGGCCGTCGTGAGTTCAGGAACGCCATTGACGAACTCATAGAAAAAGGCTTTCTCGATATCACCCATCAAGGTTCCGGTGGTCGTGCTGGTGATATGACCAGATATTTCATAGATGATCGCTGGAAAGATTATGGCAAGTCTTTGTTTCGTCCTGCAAAAAATCCACGGCGAAAAGACACTCGGAAAGGAAGGGGCTGGTCAGCTTATCATGCTAAAAAGGAAAAATCTTCGGTAGCAGATTTGATACCTGAAAAGGCTGTTTCGAGTAACAAATCTGCCACTCCAAATGAACAATCCCAAATACTTTCGAGTAACAGATTTGATACTCCAAAAGAGGCAGCCAATCAGGTAACCATCAGGGATGGTAAAGAAAACGGCACGGCAACACAGTTGTCCCTTTGGAGTAACATATTTGTCACTATTCTAAAGATACCACCCTTCTGTATCCTTTTAGCAAACCAGTGAGGATCATAAACAATGGGAAAACGTCATCCAAATCACCGCCTGGCTAAAATTCATCGTAGTTACACAGTGGAAGAGGTGGCCGATTTGTTCGGCCACCACAAAAACACGATACGCAACTGGATAAAAAACGGACTTCCCACCATTGACAACAAACGACCAATGTTGATTCTTGGCTGTGACCTGGAGGCTTTTCTAAAAGCTCGCCGGGTAAAACGTAAACAGAAATGTAATCCAGGAGAACTCTATTGTGTCAAGTGCCGTTACCCTAAAGTGCCTGCCGGAAACATGGCAGACTATTCACCGATAACAGAAAAGCTAGGTAATTTAACTGCGATTTGTCCAGATTGTGACTCAATTATAAATCGTAGGGTCAGCATAGCGAAAATAGGAAAAGTTTGTGGAGGTATTGATATCACCTTTCCTCAAAAGATGAAGAATGGGTCCTTCTAGCATTAATTTTATGAGGGTAATTCGCAAGTCCGACCTGTCTCTATTATCCAAAATTATCAAATTCGCTTCCGGTTCCATCGCTATGACTAATAGATAGTTTAGAATCTACCGTAAACTGTGATTTGAGATAGGGAGTTTTCAGTATGAAAAAACACAACCCAAATAATGAACGAATCAAGCATAAGTACTTCGCTTTTTTAAAGGAAGCGAAGCGCTATAGTGAGCCAACTATTGATGTCGCGGCAAAGGCCCTGAATCGGTTCGAGGTGTATTCAAAATTCCGCGACTTTAAAAAATTCCATCTTCAGCAGGCAGTTGGCTTCAAACGCTACCTTGCAAAGCAAAAGGGGCAAAGGTCAGGTAAGACATTAAGCAAGTCAACATTGCATTCTACCCTTACCCAACTCAAACGCTTCTTTCAGTGGTTGTCAATGCAACCCGGTTACAAGTCTCGAATCCAGTATTCAGATGCTGAGTATTTCAACCTGTCAGACAAGGACACCCGTATTGCAACGGCCAAGAGAAACAAAAAAGTGCCGACCATGGAACAAATCAAGCACGTAATCAGCAGCATGCCAAATAAAACTGAAATAGAAAAGCGAAACCGCGCTCTTATAGCTTTTACCTTGCTGACCGGTGCAAGAGACAAGGCCATTGCTTCGATGAAGTTGAAACACATTGATCTTGTTGAAGGGTGTGTCAATCAGGACGCCCGCGAGGTGATGACAAAATTCGGCAAGACCTTTACCACTTATTTTTTCCCAGTAGGTGATGAAATTCGAGGGATTGTGTCGGAGTGGATAACCTACCTCAGAGATGAAAAACTGTGGGGAAATGATGACCCGCTGTTCCCGGCAACTCGTATTGCGGTTGGCACCTCTCGCCATTTTGAAGCCAAAGGGCTGGATCGGAAGAACTGGTCCACCACCTCCCCCATCCGCACCATATTCAGAAAAGCCTTTACTACTGCCGGGTTGCCATACTTCAACCCGCACAGTTTTAGAGATACACTTGCCTTGTTCGGTGAGCAGGTGTGCAAGACACCGGAACACTTCAAGGCATGGAGCCAGAACCTAGGGCATGAAAAGGTTCTGACAACCTTTCTGAGCTATGGGGAGGTAGCCTGCCAGAGGCAAGGGGAAATCATTCAAGACCTAGCAAAGCCGCAAGGTAACAAGCCCACGGATGCCGATGAGATTGCCAAGGCTGTTATCAAACAACTTGGCATGGTGGGGTCAAAAAACGAAACAAAAGCTATACCGGCAACATGATAAAGATTATTCTCTATTGTTCTTGAGTATTGTCGCTACCCCTGTTAAAAAACAAG
>CAYUGX010000313.1:0-5401 GCA_964444375.1 uncultured Porphyromonadaceae bacterium
ACAACCGAGTTCAGACGAGATTATTTCGACCGTCAAGAGTTGACCATCGAGATGCCCAGCAGCGATCTTGAGCGAAGAAGCAACAGCGGATTATCTTCACTGTATACCATGCTCAGTAATCGACAGCTTAGAGATACGTCTTATGCACTTGAAGATGAAGAGAAATGGCGTGGCCAACTATTAGCAAGAGACCTACTGAAGCAGCTAATACCTGCACCCCCAGTACAACGCAACAATCCACTAATCCACCAATCAACCAATCCACCAGACCACCGATCCACAACCGGAGTAAACCGTGATGCTACCGCCATGGCCAGGATGGCGCAGCAAAAGATCAGGGATTTTGCAGAGTGGAAAACCGAACACTCACGTTGGACAAATCGATTTAAGATCGAAAGGCATCTCCGTTGGTCGTATGGTTTGGGTTGTATCCTTTTCTTTCTGATCGGTGCCCCTTTGGGAGCCCTATTCCGCAGAGGAGGATTGGGAACTCCAGTGGTTATTTCTACCCTGGTTTACCTCACGTATCACATGTTAACTATTGCAGGCACAAAATTGGCCAGGGAAGGTGATCTCTCGATACAGTTAGGTGTTTGGGCCCCGGTTTTTGTTTTGTTACTGGCTTTTGTAATCGGCAAAAGATTCGTTCACCGATAATGGCAGAGCGTTTACCGATTTACACTATCAAAGCCATCCGGGAGGTCATACTTTTGAATCAAATATTAAAATTTAGTAATATGGAACAACATGATTCACAATTGAAGCGACGCAATAACTCCAGAACAACCTGGGGCTTATTGCTCATCCTGTTGGGTGCTGTGCTCATGGCCCATGTATTCAATATTTTCCCTTACCGGGTTTGGGATGTGATCTGGAGCTGGCAAATGATCCTGATTGTAGTCGGATTGTTTTCTTTGGTAAACAATCAAAGTAAGGTAATTGGAATTGTATTGATATCGCTCGGGGTCTTTTTCCTAGTTGATGATTACTGGTTTTTCCCAGACTACCTGAGAAAGGCTTTCTGGCCGGCTGTTCTGATCGTATTTGGTGGGTATCTGGTCATCAGTCCACCCAAGTATTTTAAAAGTAGAAAAAACCGGCATGACAAGGAGGATGACCGGGATTTTTTAGATGAGGTGTCTATCTTCGGTGGAGGAGAAAAGATAGTCACCTCCAATGAATTCAAAGGTGGTGACCTGACTAGTGTTTTCGGCGGCTCAAAGATCAACCTCATGAGTTCTGAACTTGCACCAGGCAATAATATACTGGATACCTTTTGCCTTTTCGGTGGTACAACCTTGATTGTTCCGGCCGGTTGGACGGTGAAGATGGAGGTTGTTTCGATCTTTGGAGGGTTTTCAGATAAGCGTGAACGCATGCCTAATCTGGTTTTTGATCAAGAAAAGGCGCTTATAGTCAAGGGATTGGCTATTTTTGGAGGCGGTGAAATTAAATCTTATGGAATGTAGGCCATGCCTAATCCTTTTCTAGCCAAGAGAGAATATACAGTACCCTATGCGGCCGTATGGGTAGTCATTGCGACTATCCATGCTGCCATTTTATATTTCATAAACGAGCGCTTGCTGCTTGAATCACTGCTTGATGCTGCTGTGTATAACACTATTTATGCTGGCCTAGGTTTGTCAGTTTGGTTTGCAGTTCGGTATCATGATTCAAGCCATTCTGCTCCCTTGGATACATTGCTATACCACCTGGCAACAGCTATTGTTGCGCTTAGTTTCTGGTTAGCTTCAGGCTATTTTATCCTTCGTATTAGCCTACCGGATTTTGAAGGTTATCGAGAGTTTTTAGAAGCGTCATTGATCTGGAGAGGAATTAGTGGAATGTTGATCTATTCTTTGATGGTCTTGATTTATTACCTGTATATCCAGGGAGAGGACCGTAAAGACCGTAAAAAGAAAGAAGATGCTCTACAACTGCAGGTGAGGGAGGCTGAGATTGATCGGATAAAAGCCCAAATTAATCCTCACTTTCTTTTCAACTCACTAAATTCTATCGCCTCGTTGACTGTGAATAGTCCCGAGAGCGCACGTGAAATGTTAGTGAAGCTGAGTACTTTTCTGCGCTATTCATTTGAATACAATGAGAACGAGCTTACCTGCGTGTCAAAGGAGCTTGAGCATATAGAAATGTATATGGCCATTGAAAAGGTTCGTTTTGGAGATCGATTAAATGCAACTTTTACCATTGCAAAAGGCACTCAGGATTGCAAATTGCCAAATATGATTTTGCAGCCTCTGTTTGAGAATGCCATAAAACATGGGGTATATGAATCAATTGAACCCATTGACATACACACTGAAGCCCGTTGTGAAAAAGGGCAGCTAATGGTCAAGATTCGAAACAACTTTGATCCAGAAGCTCCACCTCGTAAAGGAAAGGGTTTTGGCTTAAAGCTAGTGGCCAGTCGATTGTCATTGGTTTATCAGGTCGATAACCTGATGCTAGTCAATAAGCGTAGCAATACATTTGAGGTGACTTTAGTATTTCCCCAATTAGCTGAATAAAATGAAATATCGAGTAATCATAGTCGATGATGAGCAACCCGCCAGGGACATGATCGACAGCTTGTTGGAGCCGTATGAACAATTTGAAGTCATTGCAAGATGTGAAAATGGTTTCACGGGCCTAAAAGCGATTCAGGATTTGAAACCGGATCTCGTTTTTCTGGATGTGCAGATGCCAAAAATCTCAGGTTTTGAGATGCTTGAACTCATGGACTCCTATCCGGCCATTATTTTCTCCACCGCCTTTGATGAATATGCTATCAAGGCCTTTGACATGAATGCCATCGACTATCTTTTGAAACCCTATGGTAAAGATCGTTTTGATCAGGCCGTTCAGAAAGTCATGATCCAGCTCAGATCACAGCACGAGAGTTCCCAGGTGGTGAAGAAATTGATTGAAGAACGGCCAGATAACCAGCCATTTATTGATCGAATTGTGGTGAAAACCGGATCAAAAATCAAAGTCATTCCGGTAGATCAAATTGAATATCTTGAAGCAGATGATGATTATGTTGAGGTTCATACAGCTGAAGGTAGGTATCTGAAGCAGCAAACAATGAAATATTTTGAGGCCCATCTGGATAATCAGACCTTCATTCGCGTTCATCGATCTTTCATCGTTAAAATCGGGCAGATTGTACAGCTTGAACCCTATGAAAAGGATTCTAAGATACTGATATTGAAGTCAGGAAAGAAGATCAAAGTTTCTAAAACTGGTCTTAAAAACCTGAAAGCGGTATTAGGGGTTTAATTGCAAAGTCTTTGATATCAAACCTTAAGCATTGTTAACGATTGTTAACTGGCGGAGCCGAGCCCGGAAATTCCTCTATTTTTGAGTCATGAAGCGAAATATCCGGTATATTTTCCTGACCATGTCCGTGGCCATTGTTGGGATTCTGATTTTTCAAATATATTGGATTTCAAATACCTATGATGTGGCTCGCACTTCATTTAAAATTGAAGTGAATGATGCTCTTGAGACGGTGTTAAGTAAAGACCTGACTGATAAAACTTTACGTCGTATTTTTGGCATTCAGGATATTGGACAAGATTCCCTGGCCAATCTCATTCAGCATAAAAATCCCTCAGTTATATACCAAAGTCAGCCCGACCTGCTGCTTGTTGACAGTACGGTAGCTCAGAAAGGAGATTATCATATCGAATGGAGTTATGAGGAGTACCAGTCTGAGCAATATTATCAAATCAGGGAGGGTGATCACATAGATACTCTGGTAATTACCCGCGACGGAAGTCAAGAAACGTGGGTGACTGATACCCCAGGAAAGGAAGATGAGACTAGCTTTATTTTACACCCGGATGACTGGTATAACCTATTTGGAAATGTAGTGGTAAGCATCACTGAACACCGGCCTGATTTGACTAGTTTGGCTGAGAAGTACCGCGAGGAATTATCGGGTCGGGAGATCAACATTCCTTTTGAATTAGCCTATCTTGATCAAGATCGCATATTTGAGTCCACTGCCGACGATCCATCCATATTTAAGAATGCGCAGGCGATTCAAAACATGCCTGGGCGATTTAATGAAGGCGACCAAATCATGGCTTTTTTCCCAAAGACCAGCACATTTGTATTGAAGCGGATGTGGTTGACGCTGCTCGGATCAGTACTGCTTGTGTCGCTGGTAGCCGGAAGTTTCTTTTTGATGATGCAAACCATTCTGCGCCAGAAAAAAGTGTCAGAGGTCAAAAATGACTTCATCAATAACATGACTCATGAGTTTAAAACACCCATTGCAACCGTTTCAGCGGCTATGGAAGCCCTGACCAGTTTTGATGGACTTGATGATAGAGAGCGCAGTCTCCGCTACATTGATATCACAAAAGGTGAATTGGATCGTTTGTCAGGCCTGGTTGAAAAAGTGTTGAGTATAAGTGTGTTTGAAGAGAAAAAGATTATCCTGAATAAAGAAACCTTCGATGTATGTAAGCTGGTGAGTGAAACTGCTCAACAGTATATTCTGAAAGGCGGCGGACAAGTATTCGTTGAATTTGATTCAAATGTCCCAGCCTATATTCATGCCGATAAGGTGCATTTTCAGAATGTGGCCAATAACCTGTTGGATAATGCAGTAAAATATGCCCACGAAGAAGTCACTATTAAGTTGTCGTGTATGCGTGAAGGCGATTTTGTTGTGTTGAAAGTGATTGACGATGGAGTGGGTATTGCTAAGGATCAACAAAAACTTATTTTTGATAAGTTTTATAGGGTGCCTACCGGAGACCTGCATCGAGTGAAGGGATTTGGATTGGGGCTCAGTTATGTGAAACATATTGTTGAGCTGCACGGAGGCAGTATTGGTGTGCAGAGTCAGCCCGGAATCGGATCAGAGTTTACCATCGCTATACCAGATATTCATGAGCAAACAGAAGATATTATACGTTGAAGACGAACAATCACTAGGATTGATCGTCAAAGAGAGTCTTGAATCGAGAGGTTTTAGTGTCAATTACTGCCAGGACGGTAAGGCTGGATTAAGAGCCTTTAAGGATTTTAAACCGGATATCTGCCTTTTGGATATCATGATGCCTGTAAAGGATGGATTCACTTTGGCTCAGGAAATCAGGAAGTTAGATGATAAGACCCCAATTATTTTCTTGACTGCTCGATCACAAACCCCGGATGTAGTCAAAGGATTTGAACTCGGTGCTAACGATTATATCAAAAAGCCGTTCAGCATGGAAGAATTAATTGTTCGGGTAAAAGCCAGACTGAATGAGGCATCTGGCATGAACGAAGTTAACTCAGATTTAAAATCATTCGTTATTGGTCGTTACCAGTTTGAATACGATAAACAAACATTAGAATTATCCGGACAGTCGAGAAAGCTAATGTTTGTTTATCGTATTCAAAC
>CAYUGX010000314.1:0-5352 GCA_964444375.1 uncultured Porphyromonadaceae bacterium
CTACCTTTGGGAATTCGAAATTCTGACAATCATGGAAAAAAGCAATGGAATTGTATGGGATGTAAATCCTGTTTTACTTCAACTCGGACAATGGGAAATCAGGTGGTATGGTTTACTCTTTGCCCTTGGATTTGTTTTCGGGATAATCATTGTAACCCGGATGTTCAAAAAGGAAGGCGTTCCTAAAGAACTGGTTGATAGCCTGTTTCTCTTTGTTGTTATTGGCACAGTCATCGGTGCTCGACTCGGACATGTATTCTTCTATGACTGGCCCTATTACAAAGATCACCTTGATGAAATCATTAAGGTTTGGCACGGTGGTTTAGCCAGTCATGGCGGTGCTATTGGAATTGCTTTGGCCTTGTGGTTTTGGTCACGTCGATACAGCAAACGCAACATTCTATGGATACTTGATCGTGTTGTCGTACCCACTGCACTGGGCGGCGCTTTCATCAGGCTTGGAAATCTAGTAAATTCTGAGATAATTGGAAAACCCACTGATGTACCCTGGGCTTTCACTTTTACTTCTGTTGATAATATACCAAGGCATCCTTCACAACTGTATGAGTCACTCGCTTATCTGGGCATATTTGTTTTGCTAATGATTCTTTACTGGAGAACAAGTGCCGGGAGCAAGCCCGGGAGATTGTTCGGTTGGTTTATGACTCTGGTTTTTGGGTTTAGGATATTAATTGAACTTACCAAGGAGAATCAGGTCGCATTTGAAGAAAATATGTCGCTCAATATGGGCCAATGGTTGAGTATTCCGGCTGTCTTGATTGGTGTCTATTTTATCGTCCGCAAGGTGAAAGAAAAAGAATATCCACCAATCAAACTTAAAGCTAAATCCCGCAAAAAGACCTAGCGGGCGCTCGATTCACGCATGGGGTTAGAACCACCCCTGTTATATCGGCCACTTCCTGTTGACTTATACAGTTGGAAACGGGTAGGTACAATCCTATTCGGGGCGTAATTATTGCTTCGATCGGTATCAGCTGTTTCGAGGTAGGGATCAATCTCGAATTCAACAACAGCCTTCTGCGTAATAAACAATTTGCTTACTTCATCTGAATTCCGACGCCATATCTCTACCGGAATGCGATCGATTCTTTCACTGCCATCATCGAATTTCATCTTCAGAATAATAGGCATAACTAAGCCACCTATATTTGATATTGTTATTTCATAATAATGGTTGTTCTTGCTAATTACAGTCGCTTCTTCAGCACTTAGTGATGCCAACAGATCTTCGGCTTGCCGGATATCCCGATCACTTACTTGGTAGGGATCATAGTCATTGTAGAAGTCTTTGAGAGAAGGATCTGCTTGAGTTTTGGCTACAAATCCCTCTTCTCTGATTCGTTTGAAATAGATATACTCAGCTTCCTGGTTCATTTCTTTTTGAACATCCTTCAGATCAAAGGCGCTTATAGGGACAGCGACATAGTGTTTTACATCCTGTATTGCCAGATCGACATGATCTGTACCATAAAACCAGCCTCTCCAAAACCAATCAAGGTCAACTGCAGACGCATCTTCCATAGTTCTGAAGAAATCTTCAGGTGTAGGATGTTTAAACATCCAGCGTTGTGCATACTTCTTAAAGGCGTAGTCAAAAAGCGCTGGCCCCATAACGGTTTCGCGCAATACATTCAGAGCTGCAGCTGGTTTTTGATACCCGTTCATGCCAAATTGCTTGAGTGATTCTGAATTGGTCATTATAGGTACCATCGAGCTTTTTTCACCTGCCATATAGTATGTCACGTTTCTTGGATTGCCAGCAAAGTTGGTCCATTCTTCATCCCATTCGCGTTGAGCAATACTTTGTAAAAAAGTATTTAGCCCTTCATCCATCCAGGTCCACTGCCTCTCATCTGAGTTGACTATCATGGGAAAATAATTGTGTCCTACCTCATGAATAATGACACCGAGCATGCCAAATTTTGTGCCTTCAGAATACGTTCCATCTGACTCCGGACGACCACCATTGAAGCATATCATCGGGTATTCCATACCGATATAATTTGTATGAACTGAAATAGCTACAGGATAAGGATATTCGAAAGTATATTTTGAATAGGTTTCAATTGTATGAGCAACCACCCGGGTTGAATAGCGCTCCCAAAGGGGATTGCCTTCTTTCGGATAATACGACATGGCAAGCACAGTACGGTCTCCGAAAGACACACCCATGGCATCCCACATGAATTTACGTGAGGTAGCAAACGCAAAATCCCTGACATTCCTGGCCATAAAATGCCAGGTTTTCTTTACAGCCCTTTTATCTTTCTCTGCATTGATTGCCTCTTCTTGAGTAACAATCTGCACAGGTTCTTGACTAGAAAGGGCCTGCTTCATGCGAGTCAGTTGCTCAGCGCTTAAAACTTCTTTGGCGTTTTGTAATTCGCCGGTTGCTCCCAAAACATGATCAGCGGGTACGGTTATTTTCACATCAAAATCTCCAAAAGGCAGGGTGAACTCACCAGCGCCAATAAACTGCTTGTTTTGCCAACCTTCAACCTCATTATAAACCGCCATACGTGGGTAGAATTGAGCAATGGTATAGATATAATTATCATTTTCTTCGAAATATTCCATTCCCGAGCGTCCACCACCGTCTTTCATCCGGTCGTTTATGTTGTACCACCACTTGATTGAAAAAGTAAGCTTTCCTTTAGATTTCAGGGGTTTATCGAGATCTATTCTCATCATGGTGTAGTTCATGTGCACAGCAAGATCTTCTCCCTTACTTCCTTTAACGTATTCAATGTTAAAACCACCATCAAACGCGCTGTGCAACTGCATGAGTTGATTGGTACTTACTCGTTGTAGTGTCTGACTTTGAGCATATGGATTTTGGTTTCCAAAACTGGGTCGACTCAATCCACCAGTAGAAATTTTCCGCCCAAGTGCATCTTTGGCTCTCACATTCTGGTCAAGTTGCACCCACAGGTAATCCAGCTCATCTGGTGAGTTATTGGTATAGGTTATGGTTTCATAACCACTGATTCTTTGGGCTTCATCATCTAGTTCGATATTGATTTTATAGTCGGCTTGTTGCTGCCAGTAGGCATGTCCAGGCGCTCCAGAAGCAGTTCGATAAACATTTGGTGTTGCAAATTCCTGTTTCAGCTGCTTGAACTTAACATCTTGAGCATACACGCCAACATGACTAGCAAAGAAGACAAATACAGCCAGTAGTGAAACCTTTTTCATGATTCTGTGCTTAACTTTGTAATGAGTAACAAAATTAGCAAGTTATAGTTTATGCTGCGTTCCACATCTATTCGGCTTATTGCAAGCGCCTTATTACTTCTGCCCTTGATACTGGCCTTGACTCCCCACAAATTTTATGTTTCGCTGAGTCAGATTGACGTAAATCAGGAAGACAATGTACTAGAAATCAGCTGTCGTGCATTCTCGCATGATATTGAAGAAGCCATCGCAAAAAGTCAAGGCATTAAATTACTCTTGGGAACAGAAAAGCAGCACACATCGAGTCAATTATGCCTTAAAAAATATG
This sequence comes from uncultured Porphyromonadaceae bacterium, assembly GCA_964444375.1. Taxonomy (GTDB): domain Bacteria; phylum Bacteroidota; class Bacteroidia; order Bacteroidales; family UBA12481; genus JABHCC01. The sequence goes on from CAYUGX010000314.1 coordinate 3,524, forward strand.
TTGAAGAGGCAATAAAAATAAAGGTAAAGGGCGAATCGCTTGATATCAGTCTCATTGGCTTTGAACTGGAAGAAGATATCATATGGCTCTATGCCCAAACCACCAAATATTCAGATTTTGAGGATATTCAGGTACACAACTCTTTACTCATGGACCTTTTTCCTGATCAGAAGAATATCATTAATTTCAACTATGGAAAACTTACCCGGTCGGTTATTTGCACAAAAAACAAACCAACACACGATATCCGGTTTACGCTGTGAATTCGTTAAAAAAGGTTAAAAGTTCTTTTTATCAAATCAGATATTGAAAATTCAACGATTTTTATTCCATGAGCAAATTACTTGAACAGGCTTATGACCCAGGTCAATTCAGAGAAATGGCCCATGATCTAGTAGACCAACTGGCTGATCATTTGCTAGCCTGCCGACAAGATGAGGCATTACCAGTCATGAATTGGAGAACTCCAGACGACAATCTAAAGAATTGGAAGAATCCCACAGCTTGTGACCTGAATCATTTCTGGCAAAATATCATTGATGATTCCATTCATATACACAGCCCAAAATACATGGGACATCAGGTCAGTTCACCTATTCCAATGGCTGGCATGGGCGATCTCATGAACGGTATATTGAACAATGGATCGGCAGTTTATGAAATGGGACCAGTTTCTACAGTTATGGAACGAGCAGTGATCAAGTGGCTTGGCGCTTCTATTGGGTATCCTGCAGGATCTGAAGGATTTGTAACCTCTGGTGGAAGCATTGGTAATCTTACGGCTCTCTTAGCCGCGCGACAACAAATGGTGCCTGGTAATGCCTGGATGGATGGATTACCTGCCGGATATCAACCGGCAATAATTGTAAGCGGCGAGGCCCATTACAGTATTGCTCGAGCTGTTCAAATTCTCGGCTGGGGGGCAAAAGCTGTGGTTAAAGCACCTGTTGATGATCACTTACGCCTGGATTCAACTGCTTTGCCTGAATTAAAAAGGCAGATTGAAAAAAGCGGGATGACCCTGGTCGCAGTCATCGCTAACTCATGCTCTACCTCAACAGGAGCTTATGATCCTCTGGAAGAGATTGCAAACTTTTGTGAAGAGAATAGCATATGGATGCATGTCGATGGTGCCCATGGAGGAAGCGCAGCTCTCAGTCCCACCTATCGTCATCTGACAGCCGGTATAAATCGAGCCGACTCAGTGGTTGTTGACTTTCATAAAATGATGGGAATTAGTTCGTTAACTACGGCAATTCTGTTCAAGGAGAAGAACCCGTCATATCAAAGCTTTTCTCAGGATGCATCATATATCCTGGATGAGTCGAAACCACACGAATGGTTTAACTCAGCGAAGCGCACCTTAGAATGCACCAAAAATATGATGGCAGTTAAAGTTTACGCCATTTTAGCACACTACGGAGAACAAGTTTTTATCGATTATCTGGATGCTTGTTATGGTCACGGAAAATTATTCGCCGATATAATTAAGAAACATCCTGATTTTGAGTTGGCTGTAGAGCCTGAAAGCAATATCGTATGCTTTAGATACTTACAGCCCACATTTCATCCACAAACGGTAAATGATATCAATGCCAGCATCAGACAGAAAGTACTTGAAAACGGCAAATTCTATATTGTACAAACTGAAATAGATGGCTCCATTTATCTGAGAGTTACCTTGATGAATCCATTTACAAGCATCAATGAGATGAAGCAATTGCTCGACCACATATTAGACTTAATACCCACAGATCATGCATAAGATTATGTTTCTACCAGCTTTATTGGCCCTACTCATTTCGGCATTGGGATGTACTAGCTATGAA
>CAYUGX010000315.1:0-5348 GCA_964444375.1 uncultured Porphyromonadaceae bacterium
CGGTGCATAATAGTCATCTTGCCCTCTGCCGGCTTGGAACTGCCATGACATGATAGGCAGTATCTGTCCAGCACCGGCTGGACTTCGCGTTTGAACTCAAAATTGCGCGCAGGACCGCGCCATGGCGTGATATCTGCCGGACCTTTCTTTGCCGCTTTCGTGCTCTTCATAATCGGCGCTGTTCCCGGTGCTTCGTGACACCCAATGCAGGATAGATTCTCAGCGGGGCGCGCCACAAACCAGCTTCGCATCAGTTGCACAGCCTTACCCTCGTCATCCAGCGGCTGAATCGATATCGGTGTGTTCGCCGGCACCTTGAACAGAGCAGATCCGTCATATTCAACAGGAACCGTTCCCAGTATACGTCTCATGTCCCACGGACCATCCATACCAAGAACACCGTACAGCCCGCCCATTCCAGCATAGCCATAAGTATAAGTGAACAAGCGCAATTTTTTCACCTCGCCGCGCGGCACCCCCTGCAGTCCCGGCCCTTCATAAATATCACTGATAAATACAGTGGCCTCCTTCTCGCCTTTGCGTGTTCTGTCAGGAATCACTTGCAGCTTCTGCGTTTTCTGCAAGGGCACCGGCTCAAATAGATTCACGCCATCTTCGGCTTTGATCAATGTCATATTGTCGAAAACATCTACGAGGTATATCGCCCACTTACCCTTGTACATTGATGACGCCAGAAAATATTTTGAACTTAGCGGGTACGGATGCAGAAAACGCGGGTTACTTCTTCTGGCCAACCTGTCCTCTACAACCGGCTCAACAGTTTTTCCGTGACCGGGCAATCTCTGCACCACGCCATCGGCCTCCATATAACCCTTCGCCGTGTCAAACAGTACCAGTTCACCCTGACGCCTGAGGCCATGATGGCCTGTAACGATCCCGGCAAACTTCGACGGGTTACCCGGAATCTGACGCGCATAGAATATACCATTGGGCCAGAACGAACTGGTTCCATAGCAAGACCTCTGATTAGTACCATCCGGATTCATTGTCATCAGTATACGCGAATTGGAGTGCGGCAGATCGGCATATTCCCAGCGTAGATACATTATTCTACCGTCAGACATCACCTGCGGACACCAGGTATGCTCCTGATCAAATGTCAGCTGCTCCATCTCCGAACCGTCCGCTTCACAGCGAAATGCACAGGCTACCGGCGATCCGCCATTCACACACGGCACGCCTATATAGGGCGCGGTCGAAGTGAAAAGAACTCGCCCATCCGGCAGATAGCAGGCGTCGTAATTATTGATCTGCCTGTCATGGGTCTGGGTGACCTGACGAACTGCTTTCGAGGTAAGATCCATCTCCATAACCTGCCACGCACCATTACTGCCCATAGATGAAAATAGAATTTTATCCGCATCATAATGTAGATCAACATCAACAATAATCGCACTGTTATCCGGTTGCAGAAGTGATTCTGCACGCTCCGGCGCCTTGATCGAAATCAAAGCCAGATCATTTGAAGCAACTGTCTTCCTCATACTGGAGTTACTCTGCCAGTTGGCAGGAAAACGGTTTGCGGATGAATCTCTGATGACAAGCAACTTATCAAAATCCAACAACGGGTTGCGCAGCAAGACCCTTCTCTGAAAAACTTCCAGCTTCTGCGGAGCCTTTGTCGCCTTAAGCTCCGCAAGCAGCCTATCAGCATCCTTGAACCTCTCCGGCCAGGCATGAGCCATGTCCTTTATCGCCATCTCGATCGCATCAACATTTGCTGCGGGCTCGGCTGCCTTTTTCGGGGTTGCAGGTTTGGACGCACTCTTCTTTGACTGTTTTCCCTTTGGATACGGCTGCATCCTTGTATCATCGTAGCGGCTCAGCACCCTAAACTCCGAACTGCCCCCTTTCTGCCCCGTATTCTCAATGCCCACCGATGCTTCAAAGCGCACGTAATTGCCATCAATTTTGAAATGCAGCGAACTTGGCGCGTGCGCAAATAACCCCTTCTTGAAAACCGTATTTCCAATTCTGAGTGGCTTCGTGCCAATCCCTTTGTCAACCATCAGGCTGCCCCAGCCCATCTTGCTAGCAGTTGGTGTAAGCGTGGTCAGGTCAATCCTACTGCCGTCCTTAGCCACAAGCACCGGATCCCCCCAGCATGCGCGGTCATGATGATAATCATCATCTCCCGAAGTCGCCAGCAACCAAAGATCCTGCAGCCCCGTGATGTCGACCGACAGCTTCTGCGGTTCAGCACCATACCGAATGACCTTAGTAGTCACTGGCTTGAATTCCCCGGCATTAAGCAGGGACACAGATATTAACAGCACCACTATAATGAACTTCTTCATGCCAGATACCCCATTCTCTTCGATATCTCCAATGTGTGGTTTCTAACCGTAACCCCCGTCGCATCCATACTCTCAAGTGTCATCCTGTTTGATGGACCAGTCACAGTAACCGCAGCTACAGCACAGCCAGTCCTATCAAGAATCGGTGCCGCTACGCAGTGAACTCCATCAATCGCCTCCGCCCTATCTAATCCGTACCCATTACGGCGCACCTCTTCCAGCTCCGCTAAAAACGCCTTCTTCGAGGTTATAGTCGTATCTGTAAGCTTCGGGTACTTGATCGAATCGAGTATAGGTAGAAACCTGTCCTCCGGTGTAAAAGCTAGAATTGCCTTACAGCTCGCACTGCAGTGAATAGCCTGCTTTGTGCCGGGATCACAGACAAACCTGAAAGCATGTCTCCCCTGCACCTGCTCCAGTACCAGCCCCTCTCCTTCGTCAATGATACTGATAACGACCGTCTCTCCAACCTCATCGCGTAGCGCCCGCATCACATCCAGACTGTTCTCCATCAGATTCTTTGCATTCGAACTACTGAATCCCATCGAGAACATCTTGTGCGAAAGACTGTACGCCTTGGTACCGGCATCCCGATCAACATAGCCGTAATATTTAAGCGCATTCATTATCCGCGACAGACTGTTTACCGGAAAACACAGCTCTTTCGCCAGTACGTTCAAAGATACCCCTGACTCCAGACCAATCAGATACTCCAACACCTGCAGCCCACGCTCCAGATTCGGTACCTTAAAATTAGGCTTCTCTTCCAAATTTATGTTTTGTTTCGCCTTAGCCATTAAAACCTCCTATATGGCAGCCACCCCCATATAGTAACTGCCGCAGAAAATTATATCAAGGGGTAAAGACTAGCCCGCATATTTCATGAGTTTTCGTCGCGAAAGACGTAAGTAAAACAGAACGGTGTCAGGTAAATTGAGCCGCATGCAACCCCCTTCGTAGCTCCATTTTTTTTGCATATAGGGAATTCTTTGGAGCCGCCCCCCGCGACTGCGGGATCAGCCCGAAAGTACGTGGCATTTTGCAACAACTCAATTCATTCCCAAAAACAGATGAGACTCTTTACCTGGCACCGTTTCTTGGCACCGCTTCTTAACCAACGTCAATAGGTGCACTATTTGCTCCTATACATACCGGAATAGATGTTGACATTGTACCCATTTTCGCGCATGATCCCTAACAAATGAGGAGACACACCAATGAACAACGAAAGTCACCATGCACTTTTACGCGCTAGATTGCAGGAATTCAGAGAAGACGGCATTCCTGAATATTCAACACGCGTCTTTAACTCTACTTTTTACAAAGATATGGTTATCACACTGGTTGGAGTCCGAAAAGCTGGCAAAACTTACGCCACCTATCAAACCATAGATCAAATGCTGAAAACAGGAAAACTCTCAAGTCTTGATCAAGTTTGCTACCTTCATTTTGATGACGAAAGCCTAATGACGTTTGGGGTAAATCACCTGACACAAATTGATGAAGCTCTACTACAAATCAACCCGGACATTCATTCAGAAAGTGTCCTCTACGTATTTGATGAAATCCATAAACTTGCGGGATGGGAGGGATATGTGCTTCGTCTTTTACGGAAACGAAATAGTCGAATACTGGTTACCGGCTCCAGTGCCGACCTTGAACCCGACCGGGTAAATCGACAGCTTCGCGGCAAGTCAATGGCCGAACACATATATCCACTCTCTTTTCTTGAATTCTGTCGCTGGAATGACACAAATACCAATCCATCAAAATGGTCGCCACGAAACCGAGCTACCATAGAACAACTTTTCGAAAAATATATCAGATGGGGTGGGTTTCCAGGACTGCATGAAACCAAGACAGATAAGGAACGCGAAGCTCTGCTTAAAACCTACTGCTCTACTATTGTTGCCAGCGACTTTCTCGAAAAAAGTAAAATCCCAGATCCAATATTAATCAAGCACTACCTTTTCCGGCTTCTGCAAAACAACACTGGGGCATATACGCACAAAAAAATGCTGGATGCTCTATCCGGCATACAAATAAAGGTAGACAAAAGACAGCTCTATGCTCTGGCTCATCTTGCAGAAGAAAACTACCTCTTTGATTTTGTTCAGATATATGCAGAATCCCAGGCGAAAATAAACCAGAATCCTCGAAAAGTATACTGCGCCGACTGGGCAATGGCAAATGTTGTCGCCTTCCCGACCAAACTCCAGTTCAATCGTGCCCTTGAAGCTATTGTCTATTGGGAGCTGAAACGTCGCGGATATCAGGTGCGCTACTACAGACACCCACACTCAGAACATGAGGTAGATTTTATTGCATACAAAACCTTTGAAGCACCGGAACTGGCAATACAAGTCACCAGTCAGATGGATGACAAAACAACTATCAAGCGCGAAACACGATCCCTCACAAATCTAAAAGCACCGGAATTTGCAAACACCAGGCGAATGATACTCACCATGAGACCAATAGACATTCCCGGAGTCAATGTAGTCAACCTAATAGAATGGCTCCTGGAAAGCCAATAACATGCGCATGGGGACAAGGTTACAAGGCCGGCTTGTCACACCGTAAGCTTGCGAAGGCAACCCACACCCGGAGCAGCCATGTGCTCGTAACCGATAACGCCGCAATTACAGAGGCTCCCAATTTACAGCGAATGGTGTTTTTTAATCCCTTCATTATTGTGTCTCCTCAAGCTCTTTTTTCGCCTGCCCCTGCCACGCGTTGCCGTGTTTCTTTTTATACTGCTGCAGGGCCTCGTATTCCGCCGGATCAATCTGCCCGTGGCGGGTTTGATCGGTAAAGGCAAAAAGCCACTCATACCCGGGCTTCTCCTGATTCCATTCGTCCAGCGAAGCCCAGCTGTTTTTTGCAGCTTTACCACTCGATTTCTTCGATGTTGGAGGAGCAGGCATTGCCGTGGCGTTAGCAGGCGATTTCTTCCTGGTTGAAGGCCAAGGAATCACATCATACTCTTCTGCCCATTCGGTCCAGAGCGCTTTGAGTGCGGAAGCCCGT
>CAYUGX010000316.1:0-5329 GCA_964444375.1 uncultured Porphyromonadaceae bacterium
TGGTCTTGCCACTTCCCCAATCCCCCTGGATGCCGATGGTCATCGGCGTCTCGGTTTGCCGGACGAACTTGGCCAGTGCCCTCGCATAGTCAATTACCTGGAGTCCCTTCTCATCCTGCTCTGCATCATTGATGGGGATGTCCGGCACTCCGACCCGTTTCCCGTTGTCTGCCCTGTGCCTTGAATCGTCTGTCATCAGCGACCTCCATCTGAGCCGAAAGAAGTGGCCCCAGTTCTCTCTGCGTTGAAAGCAGCCTTCAATCACGTCCGATGCGGCCAATCCTACGGTCTTCCTGGGCACAAGGGAAGCACTACCTTGATCTGGAAGTACGATTTCTCGGCACTTAATCGGATTTGTTTGGGCGCGCGAATTCCGGGGCGGGGCTGAAGAGAGTGCAACGAGCCTGATTGGCCGGCAACCTCCTTGACGCTGGAGTGCAATCCTGCTGTAATTGACGTCGCAAACGAGGGAGAGCGTATGCTGGGACAACGGCTGCAAGCTCGCCGGATAGGCGACCGACCGAAGCTCGAAGACTGCTCCTGCCCGGAAGTTGACTCTGGACCATACTCCTTCTTGCACACGCTTGCGGCAGGAATTCGAGTGGGTGGCGAATGCTGATTGCGGACATCAAGGGAAAGCTGACCATGCAAGAGGAGGTCTCGGAGGACTTCCTCACGTCCAGTGTCTTCTCCGTGCTACGCCTGCTGGGCGCCGACGCATTGGGGCGGTTTCTAGGCAAGGCGGTCAACTTCTCTGACGAGCACAGGCTGTCTCTGAATCCCGAAGAGGAGGCGTACCTCTTTTGGCCGTGGGTCTCTACCGAACCGAAGTTCGGCCATGGTGCAGAACCTGACCTTCTCATCTTCTCGGGCGATCTGGTGGTAGTGGTTGAAGCCAAGAACTATGCCGAGAAGAGTGGAGTAGGTTTTTCCTCGTTCGATGGGGACCGAGTGCTCGTTGACCAACTTGCCAGAGAGTACTTCGTGGGTTCCGAAGAACTGATCACGCGCAGTTGGGACGTCGAAGGGCGGGTCTTCTCGCCGAGAGAGTTTCTTCTCGTGTACCTCACGCGAGATCTGGTTATGCCGACGACGGAGTTGGAAACCTCGGTGCGTTGCGTCAGGGAGGTTTGTCCGGACGAGGCGGAAGGTGCCAAACGGCGTCTCTACTGGCTGCGGTGGAAGGACGTGACGTCCGTTCTTGAAGATGCACGGGATAGGCTCAAGGCAACTGACAGCCGCCGTCAGCTTGTGCAGGAACTCATGTGTTTCCTTGACCGAAGGGGTCTCGTCGGATTTGGAGGTTACGGGGCACTTGGGACTAGCCTCGATAGTTTGGGGTCTCTCGCGGCAGAGCCTTCCATATTTTATGCCAGGGAGGATTCCGCGTACTGGGCATCGGTTGGGGCCCATAGCCAGTTGTCCCGTGCAGCAGCGGTGAAACACTTATTCTACGAGCCCCAGGTTCACAAGTACTGGGAGTTCGTTGACTCTCGACCGGCGGATCAGCCGGCAGCCACCATCTTCTATGGAGGGAACTAGCATGCAGGATGAGAAGGGAATAGCGATCGGACATGCAGTGAGCGTCCTTCGAAAGACCTACGTTGAGGTGGAAAGGATGAAGGACGACTTCCTGGAGTTGCTCAAGGAGCGGGATTCGAGGCTGACTTCCATCGACCAGTACTCCTACGGGAGTAATTCCCTGGTTCTGAAGGCCAACCACGCCTACCTGTTTGGGGCAGACGAGAAAGAGGCCGCTCACACCGACCACGACGAACAGAAGAGATTCGTCGCCCTTGTGTGTGCCTTCTACGATGAACCTAGCTATGTCTCACGTGCTAGCTGGGAAGACCAGCCCGAGGTTTGGTTTATGGTGCTTGATGTCGAAAAATGGGGAGAGAAATTCAGGGCCTGGCATGCAGGTCACCTGCTAGAACGCAAGAACCGGAAGTTCTTTCGGAGTGGTCGGCCAGTAGCCGGAGGCGACATACAGGAATTCGAGAAGACTTACGAACCTGATGCCGACAAGAATGCTGTGGTCTCGGGCCAATTCATCGGTTTTCCCTTGGTCGCAATTACTGGTCAAGACGTGCTCCGTGAGAAGGTGGTTGACAAGTTGTTCGCAGAGACGCTCTGACAGCCGCATTCGGCACGGGGACCGAGGAGGGGAAAGGATGAGCGCTTCGAAAGAAGACCGAGCCAACGGCACACCCATTCGCTTTTGGAAGGTGGCTCCTGGCAAAGACGGCTGGAACTGGGCGGCATGCCGGGACGGCGGCTTCATCGCCATCGGGTGGGACGAGTTGGGTGACCTTAGGAAGATGACTCCCGAGGAGTTCGAGCGCAAAGCCGATGACCTCGTCGACGTGATGAATGACTGGACGAAGTTCGCTACCACCCAGGTGTGGAAGTTTGCGCAGATAGGGGAAGGCGACCGCATCGTGGCCAATCGCGGCACCTCGACGATTCTCGGGATAGGGACCGTTGCGGGGCCCTATTACTTCGTCGAGGGCGAAAGGCACGCACACCGGCTACCTGTTCGGTGGGATGACCTCACCACCAGGCAGGTGAACGAATACGGCTGGCGCAGAACCCTCATTGAACTGGATGCCGAGAAGTTCGACAGTCTGAGCAAGGCTCCCCCGGGGGCACTGGCAAGACCGACAACTCAGCCGGCGATTGCGGAACAGAACCTGTTGAAGAAGTTGGGGGTAGGAATGGACCGACCACGTACGAACCTGCATCCGCAGGTCGAAGCTGAGTTGTGGAAGTTCTACGACCAGATGGAAGAAGATGGGAGGCTGTTTTCCCGGAAGCAGCGGGATGAGTATCTCAGCAACTTCCGGGAGCGTTTTGGCCCCGAAGTGTTGCGTTCCCTGCAGGGCGAGGAACTGCTGCAGACCATGCATGAGCACGGCAGCAAGGATAGCCTGGTCTATTGGCTCGAATTCAAAGACGACGAGGAATTCCCTGCTCGTTTCGGCAGCATCGCCGGCGGCAGTGCGCTGAAGTTCGGCATCTACAAGCGCAAGGAAACCGGAGCCTGGATGGCCGGTTCCCCGCAGAAGCAGGTAGAACTGACTGTGGCCGAGGCAGTCGCCTACGCCGAGAAACACAGGGAGCAACTCCTTCGAGGATGCGCCCTCATGGAGGAGTTGGCAACTGGCGGTACGGATGAGGAGTATCAGGTGCTGCAGGAGGAAATGGACCGCTTGGCCCCGGACGTAAGTGACCTCGCTTGGGGCCACAAGTACTTCTCTCTGCTGTATCCGGACAAGCTCGATGACTACCACAATGAGGCCTATAAACGTTTTCACCTGATGAAGTTGCTTCAGGTCCCTCCGACCGCGCCTGGAAGGTACGTTTGCGCTGGGCGATTCGTGGATGTCGCAGGGCAGATGGATATTCCGGTGGGCAACCTGACTTCGCTACTCAATGCCAGGAACGGGAGGCCCTACCGGTACTGGCGGGTCGGGACGAGCAACGAAGAGAAGCCGCGAAATCGCTGGGACCTGATGCGGGAGGGGTCCTGCATAGCGGTCGGCTGGGACAAGGTCGGGGACCTATCGGATATCGCGTACGACAGGGCATCCAAGGAGAGGGTCAGAGAGTTGATCGGTGACACATGTCCGGACAAGTCGCCCCAGGTCATCGGGCGGGAGACCCAGCAGCTATTCAACTTCGCCGCGGTGCTGGAAGAGGGTGACATCGTTCTTGCTGCCGATGGACAGACAATCATCGGCGTCGGCAGGATCGCCGGCAACTACCTCTACGACCCGAGCTCAGATTTCCCGCATCGAAGGCCTGTTGACTGGCTGCGCCACGATGAATGGCAGTTGCCTCAGAAGAAGGAAGGGGTACGGACTTCCGTGCATCCGCTGCGTCGTTTCCCTGAGAACCTGGTGGAGATCGAGCGGAGAATCCTGACCGCTGGCGAGCTAGTCCCCATCGTCCCCGCAGTTGTGCTGAAGCCCGGAGTTCCCAGGCTCACTGGTGTCCCCGGGCGAATCCAGTCCATCCTGGAACGCAAGGGGCAGGTGATACTCTACGGTCCGCCGGGAACCGGCAAGACCTATTGGGCCGAGAAGACGGCAATTGAACTGGCCGCACATCACTCCTTCGGAAAGGCATTCACTCGCCTAGACGTACGCGAGCGCGCCCGGATCCTTGGAAAAGAAGGTTCGGCGGGGCTGGTGCGCATGTGCACTTTTCATCCGGCCTACGGCTATGAAGACTTCCTGGAGGGCTACCGCCCGGAGGTGGTCGGAGAGAGCATGCTCTTCGTTCCTAGGGACGGGGTTTTCAAGAAGCTGTGCGATGATGCTCGAGGAGAAGCCGACCGGTTCTACCTCCTGGTTGATGAAATTAATCGTGGCGACATTCCCAGGATCTTCGGAGAACTCCTGACCGTCATGGAGAAGGACAAGCGCGACAAGCCGGTTCAGTTGCCCCTGTCGGCAAACTCCTTCTCCGTGCCTCCTAACGTCTACGTCATCGGTACTATGAACACCGCTGACCGTTCGATAGCACTGCTCGACACCGCACTCCGGCGCCGTTTCGGATTCATCGAGCTAATGCCGGACAGTTCGTTACTGGGAAAAACCGCCGTGGAGGGGATCTCGCTCGGGCCGTGGCTGGATGCGGTCAACGCCAAGATATGCGACCACGTGGGCAGGGATGCCAGGAACCTGCAGATCGGTCACTCCTACCTGATGGAAGGCGAGAAGGCGGTCTCCGAGCTCTCGAAGCTCTCGCATATTGTGCGGGAGGACATAATCCCCTTGTTGGAGGAGTACTGCTACGAGGACTACGCGGCCTTGGCAAATATTTTGGGCAAGGGGCTTGTTGATGAGGCTGCGCAGCGAATTCGCCACGAGCTTTTCGGGCCGGGGAGAGAAGACGATCTTGTGCAGGCCCTGTTGAGCCACTTTCCGGAAGTTTCGACATCCTCGAAGACCGTTGCCTCGGAGGCCGAGCAAGTTGAGGAAGAGGTGGAAGAGGGTGAGGAGGAGGCCGGTTACAGCGAATGAGTGCGGTCTCCATCACGGTGAAGGAGTGGGACAGCCTCACTCCCGATGACAACCCCGAACTGACAGGGCTGAACTTCGATGATAGCGGCCCGGTCCGGGAGTTGGTACAGAGGCTTGCCGAACGGCGCATCGTCGAGGTGACAGAACTCCGTCGTGGGATCTCCATTCGCACCTTCTCGTTTGTGGGCCGAGTTGAGTTGGGTCCGGTCAAACTCACCGTGAAGCCAAAGATCCCGGGGACCAGTCTTCTCAGGCTGCTCAGGTACGCCTACGGTCTGCGCAATCTGCGGCAAGTCGGC
>CAYUGX010000317.1:0-5315 GCA_964444375.1 uncultured Porphyromonadaceae bacterium
GTTCCATCGGGTGACAAACTCGATCAACTCTTTGATATTGTTGAAGATCAACTCGAAGTGATTTATGGACATACAAGGGAAATCGGAATACAACTTGATCTACCTGTTGTCACCCATCAGAGACCCATCACTGAGATTGACAGGCTGTTTACCAAATCAAAGCCGAGCACAGATTTCTACCAAAGTAAACTGGCTTTCGCAATTGCTTTAAACTTTCCCTATTTCACCCCCGAGGAAAAAGAAGAATTCGGCACAGACTGGAACAGGAAAGAATGGGCCATGGTAAGGCTTGGCGATCGCTTCTCCTATCGGGCTGATCCTTCAATTAAAGTAGATCGTTTACCACTTCCAGTAGATCTGGTTGATTACACAAAACTGTACATCATCTCAATGGATCACATATTATCGTCTGATATGACCATCATCTTTCCTGAAGGTACCCGGCTGAATTGCCACAACGGACTCAGAGACGAGATAAAAGGTCTGTATACAAGAAAGGATCCATTGTCAAGGCAAAGAATAATTTATCAGATTGTGATGCATGTTCTGGACCAAACGATTCCAACCTGCATGATTGGAGAAACTAACTATTATTGGAAACCCGATTCCAATGAAGTCTTTATCCGTGAGGGAGGGAAATTTGTAAAAACAAGTTTCGAAGCAGAAACTGACAGGAGGTATAGGTTCCTTCACAACCGGTTCAACTCAAGGATTAGGGAGGATATCAGGTTCCCAAAAGGATCAACTCATTTGTCGAGGACCTTTGAAAACCGTCAATTAAGTGAACAACGAGTAACTGAACTATTGGAATCCATCGTGGGATCAGAGGAAAGGTATGAAGTGGCTAAAATCCTTGAGAAACGATTGGGAAGGGAACTTGAACCCTTCGACATCTGGTATCCCGGATTCCAGAGCCAGTCGAATTATGACATGGATGAATTGGATGCCCTCTTAAAGCAAAAATATCCAAGCCCGCTTGCCTTCCAGGAAGATATCCCCAATATTTTGACAAGAATCGGTTTTGAACCGATTGTTTCTGATTTTCTTGGCATTCATGTGTTTGTTGATCCTATTCCTTCTGGCGGACATGCAAATGGTGCACAGATGAAAGGTGAAAAAGCCCATTTAAGAACACGATTTGAACCATATGGTCTTAATTATAAAGGATATAGAATAGGAATGCATGAAATTGGCCATACCATCGAACAGAATGTATCGCTCTACCTTACTGATTACTATTCCTTGAAAGGCATTCCCAGCGCACCTTTTACCGAGTGCATGGCCGACCTGATTGCATACCGAGACGTGCTAGGATTAGGTGTCAGCGAGGAATACAGTAAAAAAGAACGGGAATTGAATGCCCTTGCATCCTTCATGTACGTTTGGGAAATGGGGGCCGAGGGACTGCATGAGATCAGGGTATGGAATTGGTTTTACGACCATCCAGATGCCGGTGTTGAAGAATTGAGAAAGGCAACTATTGATATCGCAAAAGATGTTTGGAACGAATATTTTGCTGACCTATTCGGAGAGAAGGACAATCCGATATTATCTATTTACAACCATTTTTTAGGTGGCAGTTTATACCTGCATGCTTATCCACTCGGGAATATTATATTGATGCAGGTTGAGGAATACATGATCGATAAGGATTTTGCGAAAGAAATGGTCAGAATGTGTACCATCGGTAAACTAACACCCGATCTGTGGATGATGGAAGCCACTGGTGAGAAAGTCAGCTCAGAACCTATGCTGAGAGCTGTCAGAAGGGCATTAGAGAATTATTAATGACTAAATTAGGAACACAAAATAAGGCTTTGCTAAATCTAAAACGTACAAAAATGGAAACCCGAAAGTTTTTCCTGCTCATTGCACTCATACAACTTTGCAATATTGGAAGCTTCCAACTTTGCCACTCCATAAAGGCTCAAACCCCAGCCAAAGAACGTCTCCTAGCATGGGAAGCCCACCAAAAGATGGCCAAAGAAAGCCCCTACCAAAACGCTGAATGGATTTGCACTGGTCCAATGAAACAGGGTGGTAGAATCGAGAGTATCGCCTGCCCAACTGGTGACCCGTCAACTATTTATGTGGGGGTAGGTTCAGGAAACCTCTGGAAAACAACAAACAACGGAACAACATGGAAAGCAATTTTTGAAGACCAACCTGCATATGCAATAGGTTGGGTGGCCGTTGCGCCATCCGATCCCAATATCGTTTGGGTGGGTACTGGTGAAAAACTCATGGCCCGCTCCTCCTATGCCGGAATGGGTGTTTTCAAATCTTATGATGCTGGAGAAACCTGGGAGCACATGGGACTCCCAGAGTCTCATCATATTGGTAAAGTCCTGATCGATCCAATTAATCCCGATATCGTGTATGTTGCCGCTATCGGTCATCTCTATACGGATAATCCTGAACGAGGATTATATAAAACCATAGACGGAGGGCAGCGCTGGGAGAAGGTATTGTATTCCTCTTCACGAACGGGTTGTATCGATGTATTCATGCATCCTGAAGACAACACCACTTTGTTTGCCATTCAATGGGAGCGTGATCGTTTTGCCTGGAATCACACCCAAACAGGATCAGAATCAGCCATCTATAAGTCAATCGATTCTGGCGAAACCTGGACCAAAATTGAAGGTGGTCTGCCTGCTGGCGAACACATCGGCCGAATGGGGATGGCTATATCTCCCCTAAATCCTGATGTCATGTACACGGTTGTCGATAATCGAACACCGAAGGGTGAACGAGGATCAGTGGGTGGAGAGTTATACCGCTCGGATAATGGCGGTCAAACCTGGAACAAAACTCATGAAGGTCGGGTTCCAACTGCCATTGGTTATGACTTTTGCCTGATCAGGGTTTCTCCTGATAATCCCGATGAAGTCTATATACTTGGGAATAAACTCATGAGAACTCAAGATGGAGGCAAAACCTTCCATGAAATTCTCGGCACATTGGTACATGTGCAGCCTCACCAAAGTCCGGTTCTTCACCTCGACCATCATGACATGTGGATCGACCCGCAAAACCCAGATAGAATACTGCTCGGGAATGATGGTGGTTTTCACATTTCATGGGACCGTGGTGCATCCTGGATGCACTATAACAACCTACCCATTGCAGAGTGTTATGCGATCACCCTGGATATGGCAGATCCCTTCAATATCTACATTGGTACACAGGATGATGCTGCCTTGTTTGGCCCCTCAGACTTTCAGGTCAAAGATGACGTCTTGGACCCCTGGATCCAGGTTTATACCGATAGATGGGGTGGCGGTGACTCCTACTTCACTTATGTAGATCCCAAAGATGCCAACACCATTTACTATGAACATCAATTTGGAGCCCTGGTCAGAAAAGACATGGCAGCCCAAAAGATCAAGTGGATCAAGCCGCAATCAGGACCAGATGTAAAGGAATTCAAAACCAACTGGATGACTCCCTTCTTCATCTCAAAATACAATTCCAATACCCTTTATTACGCCGGTAACTATGTGTTCAAATCATACGATCGGGGTGATACATGGGAGGTAATAAGTCCTGATTTATCCACCAAACCTGGCCCAGAGAAACAGGGAAATGTGCCATACGGTACTATTACAATACTCTCTGAGTCTATGCTTCAGCAAGGCCTTATTTATGCGGGCACAGATGACGGAAATGTCCATATTACTCGCGATGATGGAAAAAACTGGGAGCTGATCAGCGATGATTTACCAGTAAAATGGTGCAGCCGGGTGGTCGCGTCCAAACATGATATCAACAGGGTGTACACCACCTTTACCGGATATCGTGAAGATGATTTTACAACCTATGTGTATGTTTCGAACGATATGGGGAAAATCTGGAAATCAATCAAATCAAACCTTCCAAATGAAATGGTCAATGTAATTCGAGAAGATCCAGTTAAGAGCAATATCCTTTATCTCGGAACTGACATGGGGGTTTACATATCAACAGACCTCGGTGAAACCTGGTATTCATTACGAGGAAATTTGCCCACAACATCGGTATATGATCTGCAAGTGCATCTCAGGGAAAGAAAATTGGTGATAGGCTCACATGGGCGCGGTACCTTTCTTCTTGACATTTCAGACTTTTGATAGTTCGTCTGCACTACAAAAAAATATCATTCGTGTAGATCCGAAAGGAAAATCAAAAATTTTAAACCAATTCAAATGAGCCAACAAGACCATCTTCAATCAATTAGATCAGCGCATAGATCTAAAAGCCCTTTAGCAGTTTATATTTATGTTTTTGTTACCACACTAATACTGATGTGTACATAAAAACCCGAGCAGATGGTGCTGAGAGGTTTTTCATGACCATTGGTGATGTATATTCAAATCATTTTCACTGCTGCGAATACCTAAACGGAGATCTTTATATTATACGAAGAATAGGATATGTTGGATCCAAGAATAGTAAAGATCTACATATCCGATTGCTCGAATGGTCCAAAAACGGCGACCAAATTTGGGGTGAGTTTATTCCCAGTAATCCGGGAGTCTATTACAAAATTAACACCAGCAACTGGAGCATAGATAAATATGATATCTCACAGCTTGGAATAGGTAGTGAGTATGATTTAAACTACACAAGTGGAAAAATTGCCTTCAGTAATTATCCCGATTTCTTTGATGTAGACGGTGCTAAAGAGTATGAAAAGAGTGGTGCTAAAGTCAACCTAAAGGTATATGACTTGAAGACAAATAGACACCATCAAGTTGCTTCCTCTAATGCCAAAAGATTTGAACCTAAGTGGATTGGCAGCAATACCCTTGAATACAATGATCCGAATTCTCAAAAAAGAATTCAACAGCAAATGAAGAAATAAACAGAGAAACATACTGTTATCTCCTAATTTCAACCACCTCGATTTCGTAAATCAAGGTTGTATTTGGAGAAATTACGAATCGTTTTTCTCCGGGAATACTCTTCCCGTAATATCCTCCACTTCCATATCCCTGGTCAGCCTGAACAATCAATAATCTGACCTCTCCGCTTACCATATCGACCAGGGCCTCATTGATGGCAGGTATGATGCTAGATTCTCCAGGTGTAAACTCAAAAACACGTCCGGTCTTATCAAAAGAAGGTTTACCATTTTCTGAGCTAACAAATTTCACCCCATTAAAAAGCTCACCTTCATATTTGAGTTTGATCACTGTTCCTTCTGAAGCTTTTAAACCTTTTCCTTTTCTTCGGATAATATATTTAGTTCCCGATTCCAATGTGATAGCATCTGGCCATCTTTTGGTAATAATCTGAGATTCTGTTGTACGTTTTTCGGCCTCACTTTTTCT
>CAYUGX010000318.1:0-5314 GCA_964444375.1 uncultured Porphyromonadaceae bacterium
AAGGATCAGCCTTGAGTCAGGCAGATTATAATGAACTGATAGAAGCCGAAGTGAAAGAAATCTGTACACAGTATGGTGATTGGTTTGAGTTTTGGTTTGATGGTGGAGCCCATGGGCCTGATCAGGGTGGGCCTGATGTGCTCTCGATTGTTGAAGAGTATCAACCTGATGCATTATTTTATCACAACCTACAAAGAGCTGATGCCCGGTGGGGAGGATCTGAAAGCGGTACGGTGGCTTATCCCTGTTGGGCTACTTTTCCCTATGTCTCTACCGGGGCTGGTGAATCGGCCAAAGAAGCTATTTCTGCGAACAATTTCCAACTACTTAAGACGGGAGATCCAAATGGTCAGTACTGGATGCCGGCCATGTCGGATGCCCCTTTGCGGGGATTTGGCGGACACGAGTGGTTCTGGGAGCCCGGCGATGAGAGGTTGATCTACCCCATCGACAAGTTGATCGATATGTATACAAAATCAGTTGGTCGCAATTCAACCCTGATTCTCGGGATTACTCCCGATACCTTAGGTCTCCTGCCGGATGCAGATGTAGCGACACTAAAAAAGTTTGGCAACGAACTAGATCATCGATTCGGTGATCCTATCAAAGAGACATCGGGAAAAACCCGACTACGGATTACCCCAAATACGCCTATCTCCACCATCATCATCCAGGAAGACATCCGGCAGGGAGAGAGAATTAGAAAATACCGTATAGAGGGTAAAAAAGAAAATAATTGGATCACCTTAGCTACAGGTAGTTGCGTTGGTCACAAAAGAATAGAAACCTTTGAACCAGTGATTGTAAAGGAGTTACGCCTGGTCATTGAAGAAAGTACAAAAAAACCCAAACTAAAGTATTTCGCTGCCTTTTAACTACCGGATAACTGGATAACCTGATAACTGTATTTATATCCTCCACCCCATCCCAAATCCAAGTCCTGCAGTGCTAATCCCAACTCGAAAAAAACGATTTCCATTCGGTTTTTGAAAGCGATAGCCGAGGGTGACAACTGGATTAACCGGGAAATGGTAATCAGTCCACTCATATTTCGAATACAGCAAGATTGGTGTAATGGCTAAACCCAGTTTGGATTCAAAGTGATGATTCTTCTTGCCAGAAAGGATGGTAAAGGCTGCATGGGATCCCATCGAAGCATATTCAAAACTTTCATAGAAAACAGTGGTTAGACCCACTGTATAACCGATATGAAAACGCTCAAAATGAAACAGCTTCTCAAAGCTGACGATAATCGGATTAACGCCTGTCAACAATGCTGAAACATATCCGGTTACGTAGTCACTTTTAACCGGCCAATCAGCCTTTTGTTGGGCATTTGCTGGAAACTGAATGGTGATAAAACCCACCAAAATCAACACCTTAATACTGGTTTTCATGATATTGTTTATCTTGCATGATATTGACTAAAGGTAGTGGAATTAAACCACCACAACAAGGTCGCCATACTGACGGCTTAACAACAACTTAAACTAATTTAGACATGAAATCTATACCCCGCCTCTTCCTTTTCATTCTTCTTGCTGCCTGCCTGGCATGTACACCGAGACTCGCTGACAACGAATACAAAATCATTGTAAGCCTCGATGATGAACCAGACAGTGTCATGGTTCATAACCACTGGTATGTCACGAATGACACGGTAGCGATTGTTGATGGGAAAGTTGAATTCACCGGAACAATTGATTCTTTTCCCACACTGGTTTCATTGGGATTCCCCTATCCGCTCCAAATTCGTACCCGGATGATTCTGGAACCAGGAATCATTAACGTTCATTATTCTGAAGAAAAGGGTTTTGTGCTTGGAGGTACTGATAATAATGTCATTTTGCAGGATTTATTCGAGCAACTTAAACCACTTGAGGACGAGGTAAAAGTGGTATGGCGTGGCTGGAACGATGCCTATAAAAAAGAGCCCAGAAGCAAAGATGAATGTGAAGAAGCCTGGGTGATCCAAGAAGAGGTTAAGGAGCGAAAGAAAAATCTCAACGAAAAACTCATTGATGAGAATCCCAATTATGCGGGTCTGGTTATTACTTTGCCATTAGTTAGAACCGCCACAGCTGAAAGACTTGAGTTCTATGTCGATCATTTTAAGAAATTTGAAGGCGATAAACGTTATCAGGGTATTGTCGATGCCTATCAAATTGCAGACAAAACGACCAATGGGAAACCGGTACCTGGTTTTAGCTATCCAAATCCTGAAGGGGAGATAGTTTCACTTTCAGATTTCAAAGGCAAATGGGTATTGCTTGATTTTTGGTATGTTGATTGTCATTGGTGCCGTAAGCTTACCCCACACCTGATCAACATTTATGCCGATTGGAAGGACAGTAAAAACTTTGAGATCATTTCGGTTTCAGTCGATAAGCCAAAAGATTACGAGCGTTGGCTTGAGGCCATTGAACACGATGGTGCAACCTGGACCCAGGTTAATGACAACACCAAAACCTATCCTTTGGAATATGGTATCACGGGATATCCGACCATGATTTTGGTTGATCCAGACGGCAATGGTGTTTTGAAGATTGTTGGTTATCAGGAAGAAGGCGGATTACGACGGATTCTGTCGGAATTTGTTATTTGAGATAACCTTTCTACGCAGATCGGTCAGCCATTGTTTCAATTCTTCGTAACGAATGTAGGCATCCTTTCCAGGCTTCTGATCGGCCCGACTGATCATACCATTGAGGTAGCTGATCTGACTCAATAGCATGTTCTGCGGATAGGGTCCAGAAGCATTATCCAGTTCAGCCTTAATCCCCTTTAACACCTTTTCTTTTTCCCCAATATGGGTCTTCTTTCCTTTGTCTTCCACCATGTCTTTCAATAAGGAATCGACTTCAGCCTTGAAACTCCTGGCTTCGCCCATCAACTCCTGTACCTTTAGGCATAATTCAAACTGCTCTACAAAATCAGCCTGAGTCATACCCGCTGACACAATTCTTGGATCTGGCTTTATTATCAGGCTTTTCTGCCATGACACTTCATCAGCCTGCAAAACAACCGTGTACGTTCCCGGAATGGCTTTGATACCATAAGACCTTCCCCTACCGGATGATGACCAAACAGGATCATGAGAAATCGACCAGGAGGTTCTGTGAAATCCGGCCTTAGCCGCGGGTCGCAAATCGGATACCAGATTCCCATTTGCGTCTTTAATATGCAATTTGACAGAATCTAAATCATCCGGGAGGTAATAATCAATTGTTGCCCCTCGGGTATCTCTTGAACGGTAGGCTGCCCTGGGACTGAACAGCTGGGGTGAAGCCGGCAGATCAGGATCAAACTGATGGAGGGGACTCAGATCATCCATGATCCAAAAGGAGCGACCCATGGTTGACAAGACGAGGTCTTTTTGATGTACTTTGATGTCGGTGATCGGAACAACCGGCAGGTTTTGCTGAAATGTATGCCATGAGGTCCCATCATCAAATGAAATGAAGAGTCCGAACTCGGTGCCGGCGTAAAGCAGGCCCTCGCGATCAGGATCTTCACGAATAACACGAGTCGGATGGTCAATTGGAAAACCGGAGTCACAACTGGTCAGCCATTGCCAGGTTTGGCCATAATCATTGGTTCGGTATATATGGGGACGCCAGTCATCTAATTGGTAGCGCAATACGGCAACATAAGCTTTACCCTTCTGATGCGGGGAAGCTTCAACTGTTTGTACCCGACCTCCCGGGGGCAGATCGGAGGGAGTGACATTCTCCCAAGAGTCTCCGCCATTGAGTGATACATGAATTGGTCCATCATTCGAACCCACCCATAAAATGCCTTCTTGCAAGGGTGATTCAGTGATGGAGTATAAGGTGCTGTAGTACTCTTCTCCTGTGATATCGCGGGTAATTGGACTACCTGAAATCACTTGTTTATCGGGCTCAAACGCCGTTAAATCAGGGGAGATGGTCTCCCAGGTCACACCATCATCGTTGGTCTTATGCAAGTATTGTGAACCGTGGTAAACCACATCCGGATTATGAGGAGAGACATAAATTGGAGCCACACGCTGGAATCGGTATTTGAGGTCTTTGGGATTGTGACCATAGAGATTTTGACCCCCGACGTAATATTGTTTTTCGATACGGTTAACTTTGTTGAAGACTCCGAATCGTCCTTTACAATTGGCATATACAATGTTGTGATTGCCTGGTTTAGGTACGGCTGGTCCGGTTTCGCATCCGCCAACCGAAATGAAGTTATTTGCACCTCTTCTGGAAAAGGCGCTACTGGTGCTTGGTATGGCGAGTGTTGAATTGTCTTGTTGACCGGCGTAAAGCCAATAGGGAAACTGGTCATCGACATTGACTTGATACAATTCGGCCGTTGGCTGATTGGATTGGGGTGACCAGGTGTTTCCACCATCGCGGGTTACGTTGGCCCCACCATCATTCGATTGGATAAACAGATTGGGATCGGATGGATTGATCCACATGTCGTGGTTGTCACCATGAGGAGTCGATATTCTTCGCCAGCTTTTGCCCTGATCGATAGAATGATGAAACCCGGTTGTATTAACATACAGCTTGTTGGGATTGCTAGGATCGACATCTATATTGCAATAATAAAAAGGTCTGTCAAGCAGGGAACGATAGTCACTGATACGTTTAAATGATTCACCATAATCCTCAGACATATACAAGCCATTTTGTCCATCCTCCGCCTCCATCAGTACGTAGAGATATCCAGGCTCAGCCATACATACAGCCAGGTCACTTTTACCAACAATCCCATCCGGCAGGCCATTGCTTAGCTTGGTCCATGTTTTACCTGCATCTGAAGATTTAAATACACCGCCTTCTTCTGATCCTGAAATGATTGTCCAGGGCTTGCGTTCAACAGTCCAGGCAGAAGCATAGAGTATATTCGGATTGTCGGGGCAAATTTCTAGATCACAAACTCCGGTTTTGTCAGAAATGTACAATACTTGTTCCCATGACTCACCCCCATTGGTTGTTTTGAATACCCCGCGGTCTGAATTGGATCCGAATGGATTACCTATCGCTGCCAGGTAGACGGTATTTTCATCATCGGGATGAACCTCCACGGCACCAATTTGACCGACATTTTTCAGTCCTATGAAATTCCAACTGTCGCCGGCATCTGTTGATTTATATATCCCTTTCCCAATAATTACATTGCTTCGCATCCCATCTGAACCAGTTCCGACATAAACCACATCGGGATTTGTAGGCGCTACCCGGATAGCCCCAATAGACCCTGTTGCAAAAGACCCATCTGATACGTTCTTCCAACTTTGTCCGTAGTTGGTGGTTTTCCAAACACCCCCCCC
>CAYUGX010000319.1:0-5300 GCA_964444375.1 uncultured Porphyromonadaceae bacterium
GTTGAGGTTCTGCCCGATCTGACCGACAAAGCCATTGAAGTGATCCAGAATCATCACCAAAATGATCCTGGACGGCCTTTTTTCCTTTACTTTCCGCTTCCTGGCCCTCACACCCCATGGTTGCCTACTGAAGCCTTCCAGGGAGAGAGCCAGGCCGGGATGTATGGCGATTTTGTGATGGAAGTTGATCATACTGTATCTCAGATCATGACTACACTTGAAGACCTCAGTATTACGGATAATACTTTGGTTATTTTCTCAAGTGATAATGGTCCGGTTTGGTTTGATGAGGATATAGCCAACTACGGCCACCGTTCATCACACTATTTAAAAGGTATCAAATCTGACATGTGGGAAGGTGGACACCGGATGCCATTTATTGTTCAATGGCCAGCCACTATCAAGGCAGGCACCTGGTCAAACGAGCTTATCGGATTCACTGACGTATTAGCCACATTTGGGGATATAACCAAAAGCGATCTATCTGATTATATACTTGATAGCCACAGCTTTTTACCTGTACTAAAAGGTAAAACCCAAAAATCCCCCATCCGGGAGGAAATGCTTATTGATAAAAAAGCGTTGATCACCCATGAATGGAAATTTATTGACGGACATGGGGGAGATGGTTTCAATAGGGCCTATTCGCTTTCGAGAGAGCGTTTTTTAGATCTGCCACGCAATAAAGGGGAATTGTATCACATTGCATCAGATTCGGCCGAACAACACAATTTGTATTCATCAAAGCCAGAACTGGTTGAAAAACTATCAAAACGTCTTGATAGTATCAAATTTAGCCATAAACCTATCGTTTCGATTGAAGGAGAGAAGTTCATGGTGAATGGTGAATATACCTACCCGGGAAGATCATGGAACGGATTTCTGGTTGAAGGTCTCTTGATGAATGCCAGGCTTGTTCAGGGAATCTTTGATGATTCGAATCCCGAAACTGTGGAAGGTTTCAAATATCCAGACACCGGAATTTGGGATCCTGATCGAAATACCCGCGAGTTTGTAGGGGCTATGCCATCGTGGAAGGAGCATGGATTATTGTCATTTACCCTTAATATGCAAGGCGGCAGTCCGCTGGGTTATGGAAACAAAGGATGGATAAACACAGCCTACTTCCCTGATGGCAGACTGAAAAAGGACTATTTAAGGCGCCTGCAATCAATACTGGACAAGGCCGTTGAATTGGATATGGTGGTTATTCTTGGTTATTTCTATTTTGGCCAGGATCAACACCTCACAGATGAACATGCCGTCATCACAGCGGTCGACAATATCACAGATTGGCTTCTCGAGAATGGTTATCAGAATGTTTTGGTTGAAATTAATAACGAGTGTAATGTGAATTATGATCATGAAATTCTGCAGCCAGAACGTGTACATGAACTGATTCAGCGTATTGCAAAAAAGCAGGTAAATGGAAGAAAATTGCTCGTTAGCACCAGTTATGGAGGTGGAACCCTACCAAAACCAAATGTGGTTAGTGCATCAGATTTCATTTTGCTCCATGGTAATGGAATCAGTGATCCAGCACGCATAGCCAAGTTGGTTGAATCCACCCGACAAGTGGATGGTTATACCCCAAAGCCAATTCTTTTTAATGAGGATGACCATTTTAACTTTGAAAATCCCTCGAATAATTTCGTCGAAGCTGTCAAAAGTTATGCTTCGTGGGGTTACTTCGACTTCAGAATGAAAGATGAGGGTTTTGAGTACGGTTTTCAAAGTGTCCCAGTAGATTGGCAGATTAGCTCACCGAGAAAACAGCGTTTTTTCAACAAATTGAAAGAGATAACAGGCAGCTAGCAGACTGGATTACTACTTTTTTTGGTTAAAATTGCATGCAGCATTCGCTTAAACCAAAAATTATGAGAAAATCGATCCAATTCTTACTGGTCGCTTGTCTGGTAGCACTAGTATCTTGTGATACGGAAACAGAAAACCCAAACATTATTTTTATCCTGGCCGACGATTTGGGTTATGGAGATATATCTTCATTTAATGAAACGGGGAAAATCGAAACCCCATTCATTGATCAACTTGCAGCCGAAGGGGTAAAGTTCACTGACGCTCACACGAGCTCATCCGTCTGTACACCTACCAGGTATGGCGTACTTACAGGCAGGTACAATTGGCGATCGACTCTGAAAAGTGGTGTTCTTGGCGGGTATAGCAAAGCACTGATCAAACCCGATCGATCAACGGTGGCTGCTTTCTTAAAAGAAAATGGCTACACCACAGCCGGTATTGGGAAATGGCATTTGGGTTGGGATTGGGCAAATGTAGAAGCCGGTAACGATTCGGTTGACTTTTCACAACCCGTTGAAAACAGCCCTGTAACGCGAGGGTTCGACTACTTCTATGGCTTTAATGGCTCCCTTGATATGGCTCCTTATGTATGGTTAGAGAATCATAAACCTACCATGGTGCCCACAAAATATACGGTTGATACCGGTAAGCAATCCTGGTGGAGAAAAGGATTGACCTCAGATGATTTTGTTCATGATCAGATCCTCCCGGATATTACAAAGAAGACAGTGGCTTTTATCAAAGAAAACGCACATAGTGGTCAACCTTTCTTTATATACATGCCACTACCAGCACCTCATACTCCAATATTGCCCACTGAAGCGTTTCAAGGAAAAAGTGGACTTGATAATCCCTACGGAGATTTTGTGATCATGGTCGATGCTATGGTTGGAGAAGTTATGCAAGCTTTGGACCAGGAAGGAATTGCTGACAACACAGTTGTGATCTTCACTAGTGATAACGGGTGTTCTCCACAGGCTGATTACGCCCAACTAGCCACACGAGATCATAATCCAAGCTATGTATTCAGGGGACACAAAGCAGACATTTTTGAAGGCGGCCACCGGGTTCCCTATGTAGTAAGGTGGCCCAAACAGGTTAAGCAGGGAGTCTCCGAACAACTGCTATGTACAACCGACTTGTTTGCCACCGTGGCCGATATTATAGGTGTTGAATTAGAAGACAATATCGCTGAAGACAGCTACAGCATCCTACCAGCCCTGGGTATCGAGTCGGGATCCGTTCAACGTGAAAGCATTGTACATCATTCGATTAATGGATCCTTCGCCTATCGGAAAAACGAATGGAAAGCGATTTTCTGTCCCGGATCCGGTGGTTGGAGTGCACCTAGACCCAATTCAGAAGGCATCGATTCAATACCTCCATTTCAATTATACAATCTGACTCAGGATATTGGAGAAGAAAACAATTTGTCAGTCGAAAAGTCAGCACTTCTTGAAGAGTACCGCCTGGAGTTGTCAAAAATCGTATCTGAAGGACGAAGCACACCGGGTACCCCGCAGAAAAACGATGGTCCAGAGACCTGGAAACAACTGAACTGGATGAAATAAGCCATCAAATCTATTTTGATTTTTAAGACTTAAACCAACACCTTATGAGAACTTGTTTTTCCTTTTCACTATTGGCACTGCTTTTGCTTTTTGCTTCCTGTAGTCATGTCCAAATTGACCTTTCTGGTAGCTGGGGGTTTAAAACGGATCCCGAGGATATTGGTGCTCAAAAAACATGGTTCACTCAAACCTTATCCGAATCCATTGAACTACCTGGTTCAATGGCAAGTAACGGACTGGGAGATAATGTGACCATGGAAACGTATTGGACAGGGGGAATGAGAAATCCGACCTGGTTTAATGATCCAAATTACAAAGCCTTTCATGATCCTGATAATATCCGTTACCCGTATTGGTTGCAGCCCGTCAAGAAATATTATGGAGCAGCCTGGTACCAAAAAAAGATTGACATTCCCAAATCCTGGAAATCCAATAGCATTGCAATTCATCTTGAACGTGTCCATTGGGAAAGTACGCTGTGGTTTGATGATCAGTTGATCGGGATGAAGAACAGTTTGGCAAGCGCCCATGAATTTGTAATCAATGATATAGCCACACCCGGTGAACATACTATTACCATCAGGGTTGACAATAGAACGAAAGATATTGATGTGGGTTGGAATTCTCACAGTATCTCTGATCACACTCAATCTAATTGGAATGGGATTGTAGGGGAGATGAAGATCACACCCATGAGTGGGGTGCGATTGAGTGAGGTGAGGATTACGAGTAACATTGAGGATTACACAATCACTGTGGATGGTGTGATTGGAGAGACGAGAGGCGAGAGACGAGAGACGAGAGGAGAGAGACGAAAGACGAGAGATGAGAGCCGAGAGGTGAAAGTAGTGGCACGTGTGTTGGAATTCGATGGAGTTAAGAAGGTTTTTGACCTTGAACTTGATCCGGGGAAGAATACTTTTTCATTTGATTTAGAGCTTGAGGAAGAGGCTGGGCTTTGGGATGAGTTTGATCCGAATTTGTACACGCTGGAATTGGAAGTAAGTTCTGGAAAGGATCATGATCAAGTGACAGAAACTTTTGGTTTACGTAAGATTGAAGCCAACAGCCAAGGAATATTTGTAAATGGTCGTCGTACCTTTTTGAGAGGGACACTCGAGTGCGCCATATTTCCATTGACTGGATATCCATCAACTGATCCAGCGGAATGGAAAAGAATTCTGCAGGTCATTAAAGACCATGGCTTGAACCACATGCGGTTTCACTCCTGGTGTCCGCCAGAAGCGGCTTTTATCGCTGCTGATGAAATGGGCATTTACCTTCAGGTAGAATGTTCGAGTTGGGCCAATCAAACTACGACCATTGGAGACGGATTGCCCATCGATCAGTACATCTGGGATGAGAGTCGTCGGATTATAAATCAATACGGCAATCATCCATCATTTGTGATGATGGCCTACGGAAATGAACCTGGCGGAAGAAATCAAAATGCTTTTCTTACAGAATTTGTAAGCTATTGGAAAGAAAATGATCCACGTCGACTTTATACCAGCGGTGCTGGCTGGCCAAGATTGGCTGTGAATGATTTTCACAATGTCCCCCAACCCAGAATTCAGGGATGGGGCGAATCTCTCAACAGCATAATCAATGCCCACCCCCCCTCATCAAGTTATGACTGGTCGAACCGAATACCCAGCACCCAAAACCCAGAACCCTTCACCGACAAAATTATCCCGGTAGTCAGCCATGAAATCGGCCAATGGTGCGTCTACCCCAATTTCAAAGAAACGGAGAAATATACGGGTGTATTGAAAGCCAAAAACTTCGAAATCTTTGCGGAAAGTCTGGCTGCTCACCACATGGCCCACCTGTCGGATTCTTTCTTGCTGGCTTCAGGAAAACTACAAGCCTTGTGCTATAAAGCCGACATTGAAGCCGCCCTGAGAACAC
>CAYUGX010000320.1:0-5291 GCA_964444375.1 uncultured Porphyromonadaceae bacterium
GAGAATTAAACAACGACAAGACTTAAATATTCAGAGGTGCTTTAATGATAGATTTCAAAATAAGGGAACTCATAACCCAAAAGAACTAGACCGATTTTTAGAACATATGAATATGTCATTGCAAGAAGTTTTGGATAACCGATTGGATGATTTGGAGAACGATTTGTATGCTGCAGGATCTTTTGATACACAAATCTCGATCATCGAAAACTTTTTGCTCGAACTTTTGAAGCAGCACTACGATCGATATACACTAGACCGGATGGCCCACAGCATTGGTATAATTAATCAAAGAAGAGGGCAGGTTACTATTGGTTCTCTGGCCGAATCGGCTTGCCTGAGTCGTAAGCAATTTGAACGTTCCTTCTTGCGATATGTGGGAACCAGTCCGAAACAACTGATCAAAACCGTTCGCTTTCAATATGCCCTGTACCAACGTCAGCAGAATCAGCTATTGAGTCTGGGCGATATCAGTTTTCGAAGTGGCTATTATGATCAACCCCACATGAATGCTGACTTTAAATTCTTGTCGGGGTTAACACCCAAAACCTATTTTTCCACCTGCGAGCCTTATTCGGATTATTTTAGCTAGGATCAATCGTTTTTTGTATTTTGCTATTGTCGATTGATTGCTAAAACCAAACTAAACCTGATGAGAAATAGCTTGCTGGTTATATGCCTGTGTTTGGTGGTGTCAAACCACATCTGGGCACAACAATCTGTTAATCTTGTATTGATCAAGGATCCTTACACCGATGCACGGTCTGGCCCTGAAATATTGCCTGGGCCAGATCTAATGGACACAGATGAATTGCTAACCGTATTGGACACAAAGCCGTTTCATTTGCTAAATGCCATTAGCATTAACATGCCTACAAAGTGGGATCATCGTTATGGCGAATGGAATCGTGCTTCGCTCACCAACAATGTTCTAATGCATGCCATCAGTGACTACGAACAGGATGAAGTTTTTTTTATCGGACTTCTATCAGGTAACAAGTCAGTACAAGGGATGCTGGCCGGACTGCAACACCTGGGTCCTGATCGAAAGCCACTAAAGGATGATCTAGGACAGGATATTATAGGACTACCGCGTTTGGGAGATAATCAGCCCCTTACAGTCGGATTGATCTGGATGAATCCCGAACCGGCGTACAACACGCCCGACAGAACACTGAAAGGCGATATGGGTGGAATGAACATAGCTGTAGTAGCAGGCAAATCAAATGCTTCATTGCGACTACAGGCCGGATTGGATCCACCCATCGCCGAGAAACACATTCTGATGATGGGCTCAGTAGCAGAAAATCCCTATGAAGCCCTTGCGCTCAATAATTCAATGATCCGGCAGGTTGGCATTCATCAAATGAGTACTGATATAGATCGGGTATTGGAAGAGGTAAAAAACCTGCATGATTCGGTTGATTTGCTTTATATACACCTTGATCTACGACTTCTTCAGGATATGCAAGTTAATCATATTTCAGACCTGTTGACTGCAGTTTGCCTATTTCCGAAAGTGGCAGCACTGGGAATAGCTTCCTACCCTGATGAGGTGAATCCATCACTTTCTGAGCAAGTCAACGAAATGATATCAGCTGCCCTTTCAGGGATTAAGAACCACAAATAGTAAGTCATGAAAAAAGTTATATGCCTCTTTATCATGTCGTTAGTCTGTTTATCGATCCTGGCGCAGGGCTATCGATCTAACAATGAGGTACACATTGCCATTGTCAGAAATCCGTCTGGGGCTTCTCAATCAATTCTTGATCAAGGTCTGGTGGATGCGTTAAGTAAAACCGGTGGTCGGGTGGTTGAAATTAAGACCTTGTCATTGAATGAAGCAGAGCAAGAATATGAAGGCTGGGCCCGGGCATCTTTAGTAAATCGCAGTTTGGCGAATCTGATATCAGTACATCCTAAAGATCAATATTTTCATGTGGGATTGTTGCAAAGCTGCAGTGATCTCAATGGCATGCTTGCCGGCTTGCAAAACATGGGTCCGGGTAAAGAAAAGCAAACCTATCATTTGGCCGGTTGGGGACCCCTGCGTGTTGGACTCATTTATTTTGATGCTCATGCTGATATTAATACACCAGAAACAACACTAAGCGGCATGTATGGGGGAATGGATGTTGCCCATGCGCTAGGATTGTTCAATGACAATGCCCGCATAGCAGCGGGACTTGATCCGGCATTGGCACCTGAATACGTCATTTTGGGAGATGTGCGAGACACAGATCCAAAAGAAATGGATGTAATACAGCGGCTTCAGGTGCAGGTACTATCTACAAATGACATCCGGCAGGTGAGTAATAAAATAACAACGGTGATGGATCAACTGAGTGCCATCACCGATGTGATATATATTCATGTGGATATGGATGTGCTGGCTCCCGAGGAGGTTCAGGGCCATGGACTCACTGCCCCTGATGGGCCAACGAGTGAACAACTGGCGGCTTGCATTACCGCCATGGCAAGATATCCTAAGACAGCAGCGATCGGGATCGCCTCGACACCATTTGGTTCGAGAGATCCCGATAATATATCGGTCCGGGCTGCTATACGTCTCATTGATGCTGCCATCAAAGGGGTTACTCAGCGCTAAGCTGTTTTGTTGAAGTATTCTGGATCCAACATCCAACTTTCGATGACTACATTGTCATCGAAATAGTCATCATCTAACATCCAGCTTTCGATAACTACATTATCATCGAAATAGTCATCATCAAACATCCATTCTTCTAGGGTGACATCTTCATTTGGGGTTACTAATTCCTCGAACATCCAGTGTTCAAACTGGGCAGATTCGTAGTCTTCGCTGTAGACAAATTCGGCTACTGCTGTATTGCTCTCAGATACAACAACAACATCATCGGTGAAAGGGTAGAGGTTGATGCCGGTAGTCATCAGAATACTGATGATTAAAGTGTTGAAAAGGTTTGCGATGATATTCATGACCTGTCCTCCTGTTAATTGTTTTCTTTACTAATAAGACGTTCAGATCGCGATTCTGTTACGTGGCCAAGTGTTAACCCAGGTGAATGTTTGAGCTATTTTGTTAATGCTGCGTTAACGCCTGTTATATTTTGGAGCCCGAGGTTTAAAATGTGATTTTGATTAATTTAGATTTTTGAATAATACGGAGAATAAACTTTTTACGATATGACTAAATCTGATTTTTTGTCACACGCTTGTGAAGAGTTAATCGGTAATGGCAATCTGGAGATTATTGATATGGTCTTCTCAGCTGATTATGTCGCTCACGCTGGAGACAAAGTTCATTCAGGGCATGATTTTATCAGGCGGTTTTCAAAACAACTTCGGAGTGCTCTTCCGGACTTGCAGGTCGTTAAAGTTCAAATATTGACTCAAGAAGGAAATCGTGTGACTTGGATTAGAACATTAAGTGGCACCCATAAAGCCAACATGATGGGAATGCCACCCTCAAATAAGAAAATTGTCTGGAATGAGATGTTGGTTAGTCGCTTTGAAGGGGATACCATTGTTGAAGAATGGGTGGTTTCTGAATTAGCTGGTGAAATGATGACTAAAGTGCTCAAAGATTAAAGACAGTAAAACTATCTTGTTGCCGGCTTGTTGTTACTATGATAACTACATGTATCATCAAGCAACACAATACTTATGAGAACAATGACCTGTAAACAATTGGGTGGCGCCTGCGATCTGGCATTCCAGGCCGAGACATTTGAAGAAATGGCTAAGCTGAGCCAGGCCCACGGAGGCGAGATGTTTCAAAAAGGCGATGCGGCTCATATTGAAGCCATGCAAGCCATGCAAGAATTGATGCAATCACCCGATGCTATGCAAGAATGGTTTCAAAAGAAGCAAAAGGAGTTTGATGATTTACCTGGCTAAGGTAGAATTTGTGATTGCTCAGTAGCCCTAATAACTATATTTTACCTCAATTGTAACTTATTTCTTTGATAGTCTGTCTCAATAGTGAATGATCATGACGACAAATGTCATGAGCCTAAAACTATATAGGATGGAAAGAAATCTGAAAAAGCTACTCAGTTTTTGCACAATCATATCGATGTGCATTATTTACTCCTGCTCAAATAAGCAAAATGACTCAAAAGACTCAATCATTGCAGGTGAACTGGGCTTGAAACTCGACACGACCTTAACCCCTTACCTTCAAAAGATAGTAAAAGACTATGATCTTCCGGGAATTGGGATTGGAATCGTACAGAACGATACTATAGTCTATGCAAAAACCCTTGGGTATTTGAACAAGGAAACCAAGGAGCCCGCTTTACTGACCAGCTTGTTTCATATGGCATCCGTTTCAAAACCTTTTGTTGCTACGGCCATCATGCAGCTGGTTGAACAGGAAAGAATACACCTTGATTCAACAGTTGTGTCCTACCTTCCTTATTTTGAGTTAGCTGGGGGGGCATATGAAACTATAACAATCAGGCAAATGCTTTGTCATATATCAGGCATGCCAGATGTTCAGGATTATGGTTGGAGTGAGCCGGA
Organism: uncultured Porphyromonadaceae bacterium; assembly: GCA_964444375.1. Lineage (GTDB taxonomy): Bacteria > Bacteroidota > Bacteroidia > Bacteroidales > UBA12481 > JABHCC01. The sequence goes on from CAYUGX010000320.1 coordinate 4,507, forward strand.
ATATGACGAAGGGGCACTGGAGCAATATGTTCGGAGTATCTCACACCATTCAATGCTTTCAGCCCCTGGAGAAAAGTTTGCCTATAGTAATATGGCCTTCGAATGTTTGGGAGATGTGATCGCCAAGGTATCGGAAATGCCATTTGCAGAATATGTAAAGCACTTCATACTGAATCCGGCAGGGATGCAGGCAAGTACGTTTCTTAAACCCGATGACCTTCCAGAGAACTGGGCATCTCCCCATACCCAAATAGTCAGTACTGAGCTTGAAAATGTTTACCCTTATAATCGAATGCATGGACCAAGCTCGACACTTCACTCGAACGTCATAGAAATGTGTAACTGGGCTATCATCAACTTAAACAGAGGCACTCATAAAGGCCAAACTATTCTAAAATCAGAATCATATGAGGCTCTTTGGAATCCATTGTTTCAAACCGGGCAAAACGATTATGTCGGATTGAGTTGGTTTTTACGAAGTTTTAGAGAGTATAGTACCGTCGGACATAGTGGAGGTGATACGGGATTTAAAACAGACTTCATTATGTTACCTGAAAACGATATCGCAGTCGTGGTATTGTGTAATTTGAACCCATCACCGGTAACGAATATTAAATTCACTGCATTGGATATTATTCTAGGACATGAGCCACATCATGCGCCAAGCCCCGCAAGTATTCCTGTTTCTAAAGCCTTGGAGGAGAATGGTCTGGAGTCTGCAGTGGCATTATGGGATTCGCTTAAAGCAAATCATGTTGATGAATATGATTTCCACCCCCAGCATT
>CAYUGX010000321.1:0-5287 GCA_964444375.1 uncultured Porphyromonadaceae bacterium
TGTACTGGGAGTTTCCCTCATACAGAGGCCAGCAAGCCGTACGAATGGGAAAATGGAAAGGCATTCGAAAGAATATCATCAAAGAAAACAACACCTCAATCGAATTATATGATCTCAGCAATGACATCCGGGAGGAGAATAACATAGCCTCAGATCATCCCGACATTGTCGAGCAGATCAAAGCCATCATGGACCAGGAGCACGATCAGGCGAAAATCAAGCGCTTTCGTATGTCTGCGCTCGGTGATAAGATCTGATGCGATTTCCCGTAAGGGTTGAAAATTTTCAACCCTCACAATGCTCTCATATAGAAAGTATCGCACCCACAATGCCCTGTTTGCCCTATCGGACCATCAATTTGGGTAAAGCCGTACTTTTCATATAGCCCCCTGGCAGCCTGCATATTGTCAAGGGTTTCAAGATACATGGTTTGGTAGCCCATATTTCTTGCTTCATCGATGCAGATTTCGAGTAGCTTTTTACCTAAACCCAAGCCCCTGACATCCTGCAGATAATACATTTTCACGAACTCACAGGTAACATCTGAACCTGTAAGCGGGGCTACACCACCACCACCCACAATTGTTCCATCCTCAACCCGTTCCAAAACTAAGTAAATTAGACCATCACCCTGATAATGCGAATACATATCCTGTGTATCAGCATCATTACACGCAAACCCATCACCAGAAGCCCCAAATTCCAGTAAAGTATCGACAATAATATCCCGAATAGAAGGGCTATCATCAGCCTCAATTAACCGAATAAGGTAGTCTCCTTTCACTGTCTTTATAGCAACAGACTCTTTCATAATTTCTCAAAGATAGCTACTTTTGCTCGCCCTCACTACAACACACTCACTCGTTCACCGCTCTCACACCCACACCCACTTCGGGGTGTAGCGCAGCCCGGTTAGCGCGCGTCGTTCGGGACGACGAGGTCGGAGGTTCGAATCCTCTCACCCCGACAACACAAAGGGCGCCAAGCTTGGCGCCCCCACTAGAATACCCCCCAAGTAATCCTAAAGTCAGCCTCAAAAATGACATGAGGCCAAGCACAGACATTTGTCGCTATGAGTCCCTGTTAGTTATATCATACGCCTGCAACACATTACCATGCCTCACATACAATTTCCCATCATTAATCACCGGATGTGCAAAATGCTCTTTCTTTCCCTTCTTCATTCTGAATTTGCTGATTTCCTGAAGATTCTCAGGGTCCATATCCACCAGGATAACCTCGCCCCTGAAATTGTAATAATACAGCATGCCATCAGCCGAGATAACATTTCCCGGAGCTGACTTCATCACACTTCCCAGTTCTCCAGTACTAGTGTTGATACTCTTTAATCCGGGTTTGGCACTACCGCAACCATACAACCAATCACCAATCTTGACAATCCCACCCATATAGCCATCAAAATCAGCATTACGCCAAACTTCTTTGATGCTGCTGCCGTCAGGAGCTAATTCGAGCTTCACGCCGCAATTGCCGTCACCTGCCGAATAGTAAATGTACCCATCGTCATAAAGAACCGTGTTGCTATGTGTATCACCCAGACCAGGCTTTCGTTCTTCAGGAGTGGTATTGTCTTGATTGTGTGACCACAGTAATTCACCCGTTTGGGTATCCAACCCGATGGCGGCATAGGCCGAAAAATGAACCAGAACATTGCGCTCTTCAAGCTCAATAATCCTAGGCTGGTTGTATCCCGGTCGCTCTCCAAGTCCTTTACAAGACCATACCACATCACCCGTAAGTCGATCCAAAGCCACTACATTGTTTTTAGTTCCTCCTGGCATGCAAAAAACGAGGCCATCTTCTACTTCAATAGCCTCAGAATAGCCAAACAATGGAAATTCCCCCTCTAGGTCATTCACCATATCGACCGACCATAGAGTTTCACCCGTATGTCGATCGAAACAGTAGAGATTACCTAAACCAGAGACCGCAAAAACCTGGTCATCAACTATCGTAGGCGCACAACGCGATCCATTGTAATTCTTCACCCACTCTTTACCGTAATCACTTTTCCACACTAGGTCGCCGTCCAAATCAAAGGCAAACAAAATGGCCATCGTATCAACCTCACCCATGATGTACATCATGTCGCCAGTAAATACTGGAGAGCCATAGCCATTGCCGATTATATCAGTTTCCCACACCACTTCAGGACCACTCTCGGGCCATGTCTTCATTAATCCTTCATCCGCATAAATGCCTTCTCTATCCACTCCACGCCATTCATATATCTGAGGCGATTGACTGCATGCAAGCAGTGATATCAGTATACAAGTAAATCCAAAAGTTAAAATGTTATTCTTTGTCATGGTTGAGCAATTAGTTTCGTATTTGAAAGACATGAAGATACTATCTTTCCATTACGATCTTTCCATGTCGAATGTGCTTTTTAGCAGTAATGTGCACCCCATTAACAGGTGTGTTTGAATTGGGATGTTTTGGGTGGATTCAGCTCTTATTGTTTTTCAGGATGATCTTCAGAATAATTCCGGTTGTACACCCATATAGCACTACTCCACCAACGAAAGCCCACATGGAAAGGGTTGTCACCGCCATACAGACTCCCCATCCCAACATGCTTCCGACTATCCAGAGACCGCTTCTTTTAAAGCGCTTACGTATAAGAAACCACTGAAAGAATCCAACGATTAGTCCGGCGAAGGTAAATATACCCGTCTCAGGCCAATGATTCTCAGCATTCGGAAGGTTAATCTGACCTCTTAATACATCCAATTGCCAGAGCAGAATACCGGCCAATAGTTCAGCAATAATCAAACCTAAAACCAATAACCACATCCAGTTAAAGCTGACTTTTAGCTCTTTGTTTATCATTCCCCATTGTACCAGTCCCACACCCATCCCCAAAACTCCAGCTGCAGCTACATGCATCAGGAGGTTAGACACATGTGTTCCCCAATCATCCATCCCAAATCCAAAGGCACCATGAACCAAAACGACAGCGATTAAACTACCCAGATAACTAAAAAAGATGGCTATCGCGTTAAGAATAATCCAGTTAGGTAGAAAAGTAGTCTTCTTATATTTCATACAAAATAGTGTTTGTTATTACCAAAGATAAGGTATTCCAACATCTGGGATGCCTCTATACTCGATCTAATATCAAACCTATAACTAATTTTTTAGCTGTATATCTAAAACTTTCGCTATATTTGAATCAAAATATTAGCAATTATGAAAAAGTTTCTTACAATGTTAGTCATGTTGGCAACAGCCACGTTGTTAGTATCCGGTCAGGATACCACAAGTAAAAGCTTACAAGTCAAGGATCTTCAAAAAGAAGCAGCCTTCCCTGGAGGCAAGGATTCTTTAAATAGTTTTCTTCAAAAACACATTCAATATCCGCGCAGGTCTATCATGAATGGGGAAAAAGGACGTGTTGTAATCGAGATCCTCGTAAATAAACAGGGTGAAATCACAGAAACAAGTGTATTGCATACCTTGAAATTGAAGCGAGGATCACTACCAGGAAAAATTGAGAGCACCAATGAAAAGATCAAGCGGCCGTTGCTTGAGGCTGAAGCCTTGAGGGTAGTGAAATCATTCCCCAAGTTCATACCGGCAATTAATAAATCTGGAAAGGCAGTCGATATCAGAATGCAAATTCCAATCACTTTTTGGGTTGGTGGATTGTAGTGGAGATACATGTAAATCGAAGACCTATGAAAAGAACGCTGATTTTATTAGTAGCTGGTTTAGCATCTCTGACAACGCTTATTGGTCAGAATAGCCGACTCGTCAGTTCCATAGATTCTTTACTGGATCACTGCCACAATAATCGATTGTTTAATGGTGTTGCATTAGTTGCTCAGGGAGATTCGGTGCTTTTCGAAAGTACGTATGGCTATGCTGTGATGGAATGGGATATTCCTCTGACCATCGACACGAAATTCAGGATAGCCTCCTGTACCAAGCAATTCACAGCCATGCTGATCATGCAATTGGTAGCAGAAAAAAAAATTCAGCTGCATGTTCCGATCGCAACATACTTGCCTGAGATAAAAAATTCAATTGTCGACAGCATTTCGATACATCATTTACTCAGCCATACTTCGGGTCTACCCTCCTGGAAGAAGCTGGCAAATGGGGATTTATCATACTGGTACTCTGACATCTCTAAAAATGATATCATGACTAAATTAGAATCCTCAAAACTGGCTTTTTCTCCAGGAAGCCGCTTTCAATATGGTAGTATTGGTTATCCCCTATTGTCAGTGATTATTTCCTCGATTGATAAAAGCCCCTATCCAGAGGTGCTGAATCAAAGAATTTTGCAACCACTCGCTATGAATAATTCTGGCTACAATCAAATCTACGAGCTCAAGAAGAATTATGCCTTTGCCTATGAAAACTGGGATTTTGGCTACAACGTTTCTGAGTTTTACAATCCGTCTCATGCCATCGGTGCCTCAGGCATGTATTCAACACTACATGATCTGTTAACCTGGAGTAGGGCGCTAACCAAAAATGTCTTGCTAAATGATAGTCTGACCCAACTAATGTTCACCCCGGTGACCTATCGACACTATGAAGGCTATGGATACGGCTGGTATATTGGCCATTACGAATTCGCAGAAAATGGCAAACGGATTTATTATCAGCAACATTCTGGTGGCATGCCTGGGCACACCTCTTTAATCACTCGAATTCCGGAAAAAGAACTTACAGTTGTCCTACTCAATAACACTGGACATGCCAGGCTGGAATTAATCAATTACGAAATGCTAAGAATCATTGAAGGCTTTCAATGGGAGATGCGAAAAAGTCTGGGTGTTGAACTAAATCGCTGTCAAACCGTGGAGCAAATCCGGCAGGTAGAAAAAGAATTTTACATTAATGAAGAAGCCTATTTCGAAGGAGAAAATGAGTTGTGTGGCTTAGTGTACAATAAACTACGTGCAGGTGAAAATGAGTTGGGTGAAGCCATCTATCGTTTTGCCATAGACTTATATCCAAATTCTGTTAGCTTACCGGCCTATAGGGATTCTGCTCTGCAAAAGAGACAAATCCAATGACTTGATATAGATCATTTTGTACTCAGTTTATCACATCTGTTCTACTGTACCTGCAATATATCAAGAATCGCTGGTGCTGCCATATTTTCAGGATGGCTGGTGTAATAGCCCTGAATGGTTCGCATAATGTTTTCAATGACAGAATTCGGAAATATTCTTACGCATAATTGAGCCAGGCTTGTTGACTCTTCAACACGCCCAAGATCCATAGCGATAAACAAACCAACAAAATG
>CAYUGX010000322.1:0-5271 GCA_964444375.1 uncultured Porphyromonadaceae bacterium
GTAGGCGATCTTGAGGGCATTCAAACAGGGCTCCTTTTCCTGTCTGACCCTGATAATTATGATGCTCCACAGCCTATGCGGATATGGCCAAAGAACTCCAATGGTGGAGTAGGTCACCAGTTTTTCGAATTTACTCCCATTCGCAACAACAGCTGGGTGCTTGAATCAGGGAAAACCTATGCCCAACGCTACCGAATCTGGGTCTATGAAGGCAGTGTATCAGCTGAGGAAGCCGAGATGGCCTGGCAGGCCTATGCCAAACGCCCGAAAATTAGTATTTTGTACGAGACGCATTAAACCTGAAGACAATGATCATGTTCGCAAAACGATTTTCCTGGGTTTTAGCTGTTGTTGCTTTAGCCCTTATCACTGGATCTTGTAACCAAAAAAGCAATCTTCTTATCTATACTAAAAATGGGGAAGGCTTTGTTCACGACAATATTGAAGCTTCAGTAAAAATGTTGTCTGAGCTCTGTGTGAAACATGGTATGGATTATGCCGTTTCAGATGATCCGTCTGTATTTAATTCGTCACAATTAGGTGAATTTGATGCCATAGTATTCAGCAACACCAATAACGATGCTTTCGACACTGATGAACAACGCATGGCTTTTAAATCTTTTGTCAATGAAGGGGGTGGATTTATCGGAATCCATTCAGCTTGTGGAAGTGAACGCGATTGGCCCTGGTTTTGGGACTTAATTGGGGGTACCTTTCTTAGGCATCCTCCCTTCCAGGAATTCGTAATAAAGGTTACTGACGCTTCACATCCTTCTACCTCATTTTTGAATGGAGACTGGAAGTGGGAAGATGAAGCCTATTTTCTTCATAAAATGAATCCCAATATTCATGTTTTACTTTGTCATGATTTAAATACCATCAGCGATACGCAAAAAGATCAATATCCAGGGACGGTTTTTGGCTCTTTATTCCCCGGTGCCTGGTGCCAGGAATTTGATGGTGGCCGACAATGGTACACCAGCTATGGTCATCGCATTGAACATTATAGTGATCCGACTTATGTTCAGCACGTTGAGGGTGGAATACTGTGGGTTTTAGAAAGAGCAAAATAAAATAAGACAATAAAAACTAAACTATGAATCGAAGAAGATTTCTTAAAACTGGTGGAGCCGTTGGCGCTGGAGCAATGGTCGTGCCTACCATCGTGCCTTCTTTCGTTTTAGGTAAGAACGCACCCAGTAACCGTTTTAATATTGCACAGATCGGATGTGGTCGAATGGGACGAGGTGATTTAAGCAGCGTCATGCGTCATGAAAAAGTCCGTTTCATGGCAGTTTGTGATGTGGATACAAAGCGAATGAAAGACGCCAAACAGCTGATCGAATCAAATTATACCAAAATGGGCAAGCCCTATGCGGTTGATGTAAAGATGTACGAAGATTATCGCGATTTATTGATGAATCCCGAAATCGATGGTGTTGTTATCAGTACGCCGGATCATTGGCATTCACAACCAGCCATTGAGGCAGCATTAGCTGGAAAAGATATCTACTTGCAAAAGCCGACCTCCTTGACCATCAAAGAAGGAAGACAACTGAGCGATGCCGTGCACCGATCGGGTGTTATTTTCCAGATTGGTTCTCAACAACGGTCAGCTCCTCAATTTCGTTATGCCTGCGAATTGGTTCGTAATGGTCGTATAGGGGACATACACACCGTGAAGATTGGATTACCTGGGGATCCTGGAGGCAATGTCGAACCTGAAATGCCAATACCCGAGAACCTGAATTACGATATGTGGTTAGGATCAACACCTTATGTGTATTATACCGAAAAGGGAGTTCATCCACAACACGATTATAGCCGGCCAGGTTGGTTAAGAATTGAACAGTATGGGGCTGGAATGATTACTGGATGGGGTGCTCACCATTTAGATATTGCACATTGGGGTATGGGAACCGAGTTTTCAGGGCCTGTTGAGATTGAAGCTGAAGCAAAATTCCCATCTAGCGGTCTGTGGAATGTACACGGCGATTTTCTCGTCAAAGCAAAATACGCAAATGGTGCGAAAATGCTGGTCACCGGAGATTTTCCAAATGGAGTGCGTTTTGAGGGATCAGAGGGTTGGATATTCGTCACACGTGGCAATTATCAGGTAACTGATAGCGATCCGGTAACATTCGATACGAACAGAAAATCACTCGATGCAAGTGATCCAAAACTATTGACATCCAAGATCGGACCCGATGAAATCAATCTGTATGAGAGTAGTAACCACTATTTTAACTGGGTAAACTGCATGATCTCACGCAAGCAACCAATTGCTCCAGTTGAGGTAGCTCATCGCTCATGCTCGGCTTGTTTACTTGGACATATTGCGATGAAGTTAGACGGCAAATTGCATTGGGATCCTATAAAAGAACGTTTCATCAACAACGATGAGGCCAATGAAATGGTATCAAGACCACAGCGTTACCCCTACGGAACTGATTTTGTACTATGATGAAGTATGTATGGCGTTCTCTGCAAACTGTTATTCTGGTTGTAACAATGATGTCCTGTGTTGATAGCGAAAAGCAAACGGTCTATTTGGCGACATTGATGACAGCTGATCCAGGGCATTTCCATGCTGCACTGGTTCAAAAGGTAATGTATCCTGAAGTAAATCCTCAGGTTTTTGTCTATGCTCCACAAGGGCCAGATGTTGGCGACCATCTGTCACGCATAAATGGTTTTAATACACGCGAAGATGATCCAACATCATGGAATACGAAGACCTATACCGGTGAAGATTTCTTCACCAGGATGCTGGAAGAAAAGCCCGGTACTGTTTTAGTATTGGCAGGTAATAACCAAAAGAAGACCGAATACATTCATGAAGCGGTATCTAAGGGATTGCATGTATTTTCAGACAAACCCATGGCCATTAACTTGTCAGATTTTGAGATACTGAAGCGGGCTTTTAAAATTGCCGAGGAGCAAGGTAAATTGCTAAACGACATGATGACTGAGCGATTTGAGATCACTTCGATGTTGCAAAAGGAGTTGGCACATGTGCCAGCCATTTTCGGAGAATTTCAGACTGGAAGCCCCGAGAATCCAGCCGTTGTGAAAGAGAGTGTGCACCACTTTTTCAAATTCGTTGCCGGCAATAAAATAAAAAGACCTCCCTGGTTTTTTGATGTTGAACAAGAAGGAGACGGTATTGTCGATGTGACCACTCATTTAGTCGATCTGATTCAATGGGCTTGTTATCCTGAAGTAGCTCTCGACTATGAGACAGACATCCAGATGATTGCAGCGAATCGCTGGCCTACTGTGATGACTCCTTTAGAATTTGAAGCGGTTACGCGTCTGAAGCAAATTCCAGCCTACCTGAATAAAGACCTTGATGAATCAGGAAATTTGCACGTATTCAGTAACGGTGAAATGGTATATCGTCTAAGGGATATTCATGCAAGAGTCAAGGTAGAATGGCGGTATCAGGCCCCAGAAGGAACTGGCGATACTCACTATTCGATACTTCGAGGGACCAAAGCTGATTTGGAAATCAGACAAGGCGCTGAGGAAAAGTACAAACCTGAGCTGTACATCCTTCCACACCAATACGATGAGGCCTATCCTGATGAGTTAAAATCAGCGTTTAGTGCAATTGAAAGTCGCTATGAAGGAATTGAGCTGATAGAACAGGGATCAGTATTCCGCATCCATATCCCTGATCAATACCGTGTTGGCCATGAGGCACATTTCGGACAAGTGACCCAACAATACCTGAACCATCTTGCTAAAGGAAAACTCCCAGACTGGGAAGTGCCGAATTGTCTCGCAAAATATTTTACCACCACTGCAGCCTTCGAGATGGCGAAAAAATAACATCCTATGGAATTGTTCGGCGTTTTGGTTCTGATCATAAGCTTTATTGTATTGCTGGTTCTGGGAGTGCCTATTGCATTCAGTATTGGTATTTCAGCGGTGCTCACCATGTTCGTGGGTATAGAGGCCATGCCTACATTCACCACTATCGCCCAGCGTATGGCTACTTCATTGGATTCGTTTCCTTTGTTGGCCATCCCGTTTTTTGTATTTGCCGGCCAGCTAATGAACAGCGGTGGCATTGCGAAGCGCTTGATCAATTTTGCAAAAGTTTTGGTAGGTTGGATTCCTGGAGGCCTGGCCTTTGTGAATATCATTGCTAATATGCTTTTTGGAGCTATTTCAGGTTCAGCTGCAGCGTCTGCATCAGCTATTGGTGGATTTATGAGCCCGGTCATGGAAAAAGATAAATACCCCCGGCCCTTTAGTGCAGCTATTAATATCACATCAGCAACCACCGGACTGATTATACCACCAAGTAATATTCTCATTGTTTATTCCTTGGCTAGCGGTGGGGTGTCAATTGCTGCCTTATTTATTGCCGGTTATTTGCCGGGTATCCTGGTTGGTCTATCCTTGATGCTGGTAGCAGGCTTCTATGCGCGTCGGATGGATTTAGCCGTCGGTGAAAAAATTCAATTCGGCGAGGCCGTTAGGCGTTTTTTAGATGCAATACCCAGTATGCTGCTCCTGATTATCGTGATTGGGGGAATTGTGGCAGGATATTTTACGGCGACCGAGGCATCTGGTATTGCGGTCGTCTACACCCTTGGCTTGGCCCTCATTTACCGGGAAGTCAAGATCAAAGATCTGCCCCGCATCATCCTGAGTACTGTTGAAATTGTTGCCATCGTCTTACTTTTGGTGGCAGCTTCAATGGCTCTTTCATGGGTGATGTCGTATCAAAACATTCCACAGAATATGAGCGAGATTATGCTGGGAATTAGCGACAATAAGTTTGTTATATTGCTAATTATCAACATGGTACTCCTTTTCGTGGGTGTTTTTATGGACATGACACCAGCCGTATTGATCTTTACCCCAATCTTCTTACCCGCAGTGATGCAATTGGGGATTCATCCCATCCATTTCGGGATAATAATGGTATTGAATCTGAGCGTTGGGCTCTGTACCCCACCAGTAGGTTCATTACTGTTCATCGGATGTAGTGTGGGAAAGGTTAGTATTGGAGAAGTGATCAGGCCCATGCTTCCATTCTGGGTCGTGATGATCATTACCTTGCTATTAATCACTTATTTCCCACAACTGAGCTTATGGTTGCCCGGCGTCTTTGGATTGTAAGTGCAGATCAATCGGGATGGTGATCTAAATAGAAGGTGAGTTCAATCAAACCGTAATTGCCAAAAATGCGATCGGGTTTGCCAATCGATAGGAAGTTAAGTCCTGACTCAACTGAAATGCTGATTTTATTACTTG
>CAYUGX010000323.1:0-5255 GCA_964444375.1 uncultured Porphyromonadaceae bacterium
TACCGAAGAGGTTAGGGCACTCACAGAAGCCCCAACGGAAGAAGATGAGGAAGTTCTTGATCCGGTTGTTTTCAGAAATAAGTTGGTTGGCACTGAAGACATTCAGGAGAAACTCACCCAGATTCAAGTGATTGAATTTGGCCAGAAGCATTTTTTCACATCTGTTGAAAGCTATTTCTTCAATACCAGTCTTCAGCCCCCTTTCAACAAGAACTTCGATCTGCTAAAAGAAAAGCTGATTGAAAACAGAAGCGACTTAATTCGAAATATCATCACGAGCGAAAGCCCCAAACAGCTTGAGCGGATCGAATCGATCATGAACCCTGATGATGATCATCCTGAAGTTCAACTTGACAAAATTGAGCTGGGTTTGCACCAGGGTTTCTACGACCACGATTTACGCTTTGCTTGCTTCACTGACCACCAAATCTTTGAGCGATATCACCGTTTCAAACTCAGACGTTCATACAGTAAAAAGGAAGCCCTCAGCATCAAAGATCTTACCGATTTGCATCCTGGTGACTATGTGGTTCATGTGGACCATGGTATTGGACAATTCGGTGGATTGGAAAAAGTAGATGTGAACGGCAAGCGTCAGGAAGCGATCAAATTGGTGTATAAAGACAAGGATACACTCTATGTGAGTATTCATTCTTTACATCGCATCTCGAAATACAAAGGCAAAGACGGTGAGCCTCCTAAAGTATACAAACTGGGTTCAGGTGCCTGGCAAAAGCTGAAGGAAAAGACTAAAACCCGGATTAAAGACATCGCCAAGGAACTCATCGCCTTGTATGCGAAACGAAAGGCTCAGGAAGGTTTTTCATTCACGCCAGATACTTACCTGCAACATGAGCTTGAAGCTTCATTTATTTACGAGGACACACCTGATCAGAATAAATCCACGCAGGCTGTAAAGCAGGATATGGAATCGAGTACGCCCATGGACCGCTTGGTTTGTGGTGATGTTGGCTTTGGTAAAACTGAGGTGGCCATGCGGGCGAGTTTCAAGGCAGCCACCGACAGTAAGCAAGTTGCGGTATTGGTACCAACGACTATTCTGGCTCTGCAGCATTTTAAAACCTTCACAGCTCGTTTTAAGAATTTTCCCGTAAAAGTTGATTACATCAGTCGCTTTCGCAGCACCAAAGACACTAACCGAATTCTGCGCGAATTGGCAGAAGGTAAAATTGATGTCATTATCGGCACCCACAAGCTGATTAATAAAAGCATACAGTTTAAAGATCTGGGCTTACTGATTATCGATGAGGAGCAGAAGTTTGGGGTAGCCATGAAAGAAAAACTCCGGGAGGTGAAACTAAATGTGGATACACTTACACTAACAGCTACACCAATACCTCGAACCCTTCAATTCTCGATGATGGGTGCTCGAGATCTGAGTATCATCAATACTCCCCCACCCAACCGGCATCCGATTATAACTGAGCTGGTTTCCCTGAATGAAGAGTTGGTTAAAGAAGTGATCGAATACGAACTCGACCGTGGAGGTCAGGTGTTTTTCATCCATAATCGCGTTCAAAATATCGGTGAAGTGGAGGGCCTGATCAATCGCATCCTTCCCAAAGCCCGTACCATTGTCGCTCACGGACAAATGGAGGGCAAACAACTCGAAGACCGGATGCTGAGTTTCATCAATGGGGACCATGACATACTTATTGCCACATCTATCATTGAAAATGGCCTGGATATACCAAATGCCAATACCATCATAATCAATAACGCCCATCATTTCGGACTCAGTGATCTGCATCAGATGCGCGGACGTGTAGGCCGCTCAAATAAGAAGGCATTCTGCTACTTGATTGCACCACCCATGCATCTTCTCCCACAGGATTCACGAAGACGTCTCAAAGCCATCGTGGAATATGCAGAACTGGGATCGGGCTTTAACATCGCCATGCAGGACCTGGACATTCGAGGAGCAGGTAACATTCTTGGAGCCGAGCAAAGCGGCTTCATTGCCGATATTGGATTTGAGACCTACCAGAAGATTTTAAATGAGGCTTTGCAGGAATTGCGGAGTCAGGGAGTGAAAATGGGGAATGAAGGGGATTCAGGAATAGCAGGGACTCAAACTTCGTCATTCGATTCTCGCCATTTATTTGTGAACGATGTAACCATTGATTCAGATTTGGCGGTTTTGTTTCCTGAGGGTTATGTAGAATCCACTGCTGAGCGAATCAGGCTTTACCGTGAATTGGATGAGATCAAAGATGAAGATCAGTTAACTGAGTTTTCAAATCAACTCATCGATCGCTTTGGCGAGCCTCCTCTACAAACCAATGAGCTACTGCATGTTGTTCGCCTTCGTTGGGTTGCCATGCAGCTTGGGGTGGAACGAATCATGCTCAAAAACCAACGCATGGTCCTCTTTTTCATTGGTGATCAGGATTCCCCCTTCTACAATTCTCCCACCTTTATAGGCATACTGGATTTTGTGCAAAAAAATCCACGAAATTGTCAAATGCGTGAGAAAAACGGAAAATTGACTTTAAGCTTTGGGAATGTACCTAGTGTTGAGCTTGCACTGGAGCGGATTAGTCGGATTGGGGAGGTGGGATAAAAAACGCAAATAATCAACGTAATTACAGAAACTTATTGATCCACCCCAAGCCCCTAACTTAACACGTGGTTTGGGGTGGATCAATCTCTTTTCATTGCCATCCTACTGCAAATGAGTGGCTAAAAAGCTTTCCATCGCCCGATAAAAATCGAAGCGGTTTTCTTCGTTGGCAAATCCGTGGCCTTCGTTGTCTTTCACCATGTATTCCACGGCAACACCACGAGCTTTCATGGCTTCTACCATTTGATCTGATTCGTCTTTGTTAACCCGGGGATCGTTCGCCCCTTGTGCAACAAATAATGGTGCCACAATTTCATCGGCGCGCTGTACCGGTGATACAGAAGCCAGCATCGCACTGTCTTTTTCTGGGTGTCCGACCATTTCATACATCATATCGAGAAGAGGTTCCCAATAAGGAGGAATGGTATTCATGAAGGTAAACATGTTAGACACACCTACATAATCAATACCGGCTGCATATAACTCGGGCTCTTTCACCAATCCCATCAGTGTGGCGTATCCACCATAGGATCCCCCATAAATCGCAATCCGCTCGGCGTCAGCAATGCCTTGATCAACTAACCATTGTGTGCCATCGGTAATGTCGTCTTGCATTTCCTGGCCCCACTTTTGGAAAGAAGCTTCCCAGAAATCACGGCCGAAACCGGTCGATCCCCTGAAATTCATTTGGAGTACTGCATATCCCCGATTTGCCAGGAACTGAATTTCTGGATTAAAGCCCCAACTGTCTCTTGCCCATGGGCCACCGTGTGGATTAATAACTGCCGGCAGATCCTTAGCTGTTTCAGGTGTCAATCCCTTGGGTAGAGTCAGGTATCCTTCGATGGTTAATCCGTCACGGGCTTCGTATTTAACTGGAAATTGCTTACCCATTTCGGTTTCGTCTAACCACGGACTCACCTCAACAATTTCATCGAGCTGGTCATTTTCTTTCTCATAGAGGAAGTACTTCCCTAATGACCGGTCGCTATAGGTTCTTACGATGAATACATCTTCAGCTTTATTCGAGGATCCTATATTTACATTGTAATCTGGTAGGGCTGCTTCTAAACGGTCACGCAAAGCCTTCGCATCTTCATCGAAATAATGCCGTTGCACTTTAGCTCCTTCCCAGGATACCCCAGTCAATACTTTACGTTTACGGGAGAAGAAAACATTCGTCAG
Organism: uncultured Porphyromonadaceae bacterium; assembly: GCA_964444375.1. Lineage (GTDB taxonomy): Bacteria > Bacteroidota > Bacteroidia > Bacteroidales > UBA12481 > JABHCC01. The sequence continues at coordinate 3,770 of CAYUGX010000323.1, forward strand.
GTCGTAGTCTTCTCTTTCGTACAATACTTCTTTTTCTGCTCCATTCGCAATATCAAAAATGACCAGGCCGGTTTTATCTCTTCCCAGGTTAGACAGGGCATACACATCTTTATTGTCGAAAGTGAAGAACATGGGTGAAACAGTCTCTTTAAAACTGGTTGTTAGCACAGATTGCCACTCATCTGATTCGGTCTCGCGGTAGAGGATGCTGGTATTAACCCCATCAACAATGGCAAACGCAACACGCAATTTACCATCGTGATCAAACATCCAACCCTGAATATTTCCCGGATTTTCTGCCAGCATGGTCATCTCGCCAGTGGCCAAATCCAATCTGTAGGGATCAAATACTTGTGGAACTCTTTTGTTCATTCCAATGATTACCTCTCCAGGAATATCCGGGAGGTCATCAATAATTTGGGTTTGAACTTCATCGAAATCGGTAAAACACACGGGTTCACCGCCATCGATCTTCACTCCATATAATTTATAATTCTCATCTCCGCCGTCATCTTTCAGGTAGAGTATCTGTTCACTATTTGGCCAGTAATAACCAGCAATATCACGGTCGGTTTCACTGGTTAGACGTCTTGATTCATTCGAACCCCGTTCCTGAACGAATACATTCATTCGGTTCTCATACGGGGCAGAAAAAGAAAAATACTTGCCGTCTGGTGATATTTGATATCCCGACTTATCGGGATTCTTAAAAAAGTCTTCTACAGGAATTTGTTTTGCCATATTTTGCTCGTAATTCGAATAACATCCGGTTAGTACTAAACCGAGTGCCAAAAATAAAATAAATGTTCTTGTGTGGTTCATAATAAGATAGATTGATTTGGATTATAACAAACGAATGGGGTTTTGGTTTGTTGTATTTTTAAGGTACTGGCTTCGGTAGTCTGGTGACTTTGCCCGTCTGGCGCTTCGAGTCGGGTGGCCTTCGGCCGTCTGATAGCTTTGTCTGTCACAATTGTTACAATATTGTTGGTTATATTTTCCCACCTTTGCTCGAAAGAGTTGAAACCATGAAAAAACGTCGTACTAACCGTTGGGTCTTTATTCCAGTCATTTTGAGTTGTTTACTTTTGGCTGCGCACTTTTCTCGCAATGATCAGTTTTTGCTGCTTGTTGTGTCAGCCGGCCTGCCGCTGCTTTTGGCTGTTAAAAAACCGTGGGGCTTGTGGATCATTCAGCTAGGATTGCTAGCGGGTGCACTAGAATGGATTTTTTCTACCCTGAACTACATTGAAGTACGAAAGGCAATAGGTGATGATTGGCAACGGTTGGCGATTATCTTGTTTTCGGTTGCGGCTTTTACCTTGATTTCCGGCCTTCTGCTTTTTTTGGTAAAACGGAAATAGGTCTTAAACTTCGTGTCTGGTGGCTTCGCCGTCGGATGCTTCGCGTCGGGTGGCCTGCGGCCGTCAGGTGGAATCCCTGCTTCCCTTCTTCCCTGCTTCCCTGCTTGCCTGCTTGCCTGGTT
>CAYUGX010000324.1:0-5247 GCA_964444375.1 uncultured Porphyromonadaceae bacterium
CGACAGCTTAGCAGCTGAACCCTTTGTGGATGAAAATCGCCTGGGTGCCGTTGGTGCTTCATACGGCGGATACAGCGTCTATTGGCTGGCTGGAAACCATGAGAAACGATTTAAGGCTTTTATCTCACACGATGGGATGTTCAATTTCGAATCACAGTATCTTGAAACTGAAGAAATGTGGTTCCCCAACTGGGACTTTGGTGGTCCATTCTGGGAACAGGATAATCCTGTAGCCCAGCGTTCGTATACTTTCTCGCCGCATAAGTATGTTGCCAATTGGGACACACCCATTTTGGTCATTCATGGAGAGAAAGACTACCGCGTGTTGGTTACTCAGGGGATGATGGCATTCAATGCGGCAAAATTGCTGGGTGTACCGGCTAAATTTCTATATTTCCCAGAAGAAAATCATTGGGTCCTCTCAGCCCAAAATGGTATCCTTTGGCAAAGAACCTTCTTTGAGTGGCTCGATGAGTGGCTCAAATAAGAGGCGAGAGACGAGAGGCGAAAGGCGAGATGCGAGATGCGAGTTGGTGTGGGTGTGATGTGGGTGTGATGTGGGTGTGAGTGTGAGGGTTAGTTTGTGCTAGGTTGTTGGGTTTTTAGAAAGGTTGAGATGGGTTTTGGGAAGGGGTAGTTTTGAATTTGGTCGTAAGTGATTTTGGTAAGACCTGCCAAGCTCTTGGTTTGATCTTTTGGTCTCGCTTCATATATTTTTATCATCAATTTCCGGTGACTCAACAAATGAGTAGTTTCCCATAACAATTGCCCAATTTCAATATCCTCGCCTCTCGCCTCTCACTAGCTCCCACATCCCGGGCCAGATGCCGGTCCTCGGTCGTTGCTGGATATAAAAACCATCCGAGTGGTGAATAAAAAGATAATTCATGTGTAATGCTGAAACGGGTTTTTTCGGTGATTTAATCGGCAGGTGGGTTTGAGAGTGGTTGGCCAATGCCCGACAATGTGATTGAACCGGACAACTGTGACATTGGGGATCTTTAGGCTTGCAAATAAGTGCACCCAGCTCCATGAGACCCTGGTTGAAATCACCCGGGAACTGAGGATCAAGAAGCTGCTGGGCCAGCTGCTTGAAATGTTTCTTACCGAGGTTTGTATCAATCGCTGTAGCATCGTTATTAAGCCTGCTCAAAACCCTGTATACGTTTCCATCAACGGCTGCTGAGGGGCTTTCATAACACACTGAGGCAATCATTGAGGCAGTATAATCCCCGATACCCTTCAGGTCGAGAAGGGCCTCAAAAGTACTTGGGAAAACTCCCTCAAAATCGAAATATATTCGGCGAGCTGTCTGGTGCAGGTTTTTCGCCCGGTTATAATAGCCCAAACCTTGCCATTGGGTAAGTACTTCCTGCTCACTTGCCTGGGCCAGGCTTTCAATATTTGGGAATCGTTCGACAAAGCGGGTATAATAATTCAATCCCTGTTCAATGCGTGTTTGCTGAAAAATAATCTCAGATACCCAGATAATATAAGGATCCCGACTGCTACGCCAGGGCAGGTCTCTTCGATTTTCGCGATACCAGTTGAGAACCAATTCGCGCGTCGTGTTTAATGTATTAATTTCTAACGGAGGTGATGAGCCCATATGACATCAGCACTTCATTCAGATCAGTCCCAAAACAAACACCTTTGATTACCAGTCTTTGACCAATCTCGAATCCCGGACTGGGTCTAAAAGGCCGTTTCCGTATATCAATGCGAATGGTTCGTAAACCAGTTCCCATGATAATCCTTTCATCTTCAAGCCGGGTTACTCTTCCTTCAAGCAACAAAACCTTATGGATGTAATCACCCTGGGCTTTTACCGGATCCTCATTAAAGGCCGAAATAAGCTGACTATCTGTTATATGCGTATCCGCTTTTAAACGAGCGATGTTATAATACGGGGGAAAAAGCACAGCAATTGTAATTCCGACAATTATCACGGTACCCATTATAATAAGCAATGCTTTGTGCAGGTATGACTTCTGGGCCATCCTCAATTATAAGGAAAATAGTTCATTTTTATTGAAATTGGGATCACTTTCGCTACCTTGTCTTCAACAATCTTTGGCACTTTTATCTCATAATCAGCAAGTTTGATCGAAAAGTCACAACTCCCTACAATCTTGTCTTTTTCAATCTTAATGTGGGCATCGGTGATTAGTTCACGGGTAACTCCATGAATCGTTAGCTTTCCTTTGACTTTGAGCTTGTAATCACCGGTCTTTGTGAAATCAACAGCCTGTACATCCAATAATTTGCCAGTAAAGGTTGACTTCGGATATTTGTGGCTCTCGACATAATTTTCATTGAAATGTTCTTCGGCCAGTGGTAAGGTGAAATCAAAAGATTTCATCAATAAGGTAAAGACCAACTCACCGGTGTTGATATCCAGTATTGATCCGACCTGTCGGTGGTGGGCATCGATATCAATGATCGGGGTATGGGATATGAAATAGATATGACCTGATTTGGTCATGTATTTTCCTGATTGGGCCCAGGCCATCCAGGGTAACAGGCAAATCAAAAAGAAGGTTATTACTCGTTTCATGTTCATTTCAATAAAGTAAAAACACGAGTTATGTTAAATCCCAGGTGCACTTCTCCTTTTCTCCAACTTCTGGTTGTTTCTCCCAGGAAGTCGGCTTCAGCAATGGAAAATGTATTTGATGCAAATAGCTGAAATACATGCGATCCGGTCTCAATGTCAAAGCCAATTGACAAAGGATTATAGCGCTGTGGGCCCGACATCATTTCTTTCTGATCGACCAGGTAATATTCACCGGTTAGTGCAAACCGGTTTGTTAGTTTGACCCGGCCACCTATTCCAAGCGCTTTGATCCGATTGGGATCTGTCGGTACTTTGACCATATTCCGATGTAACCAGGTTGGTGAGAGTTGCACCGAGACACGGTCTGACAGTTTACTGGCAATTAAAATTTGAAAAGCATAGGCCATGCGGTGTAAACGATCAACTGAATAATCCGGATCCGGATAGTCTTTGGCGGTCATTGAGGCCGATCCTAAAAAAGATAAAGAAAACATAGTTGGATTTTCACCTCGTGTTTGACGCATTGGGCTCAGCTTGATAAATGAGGTAAAATTTTTATTCACCGTTGCCCGTCCCACACCAGCCATCAGCCAGTTGGTTAGGCCATATTCTATGCTCACATGTGAACTTGATTCATCCAATCCAAAAAACTCCGACCATCCATTCTGCATGAGGCCAAACCGGTGCCCGACCCGAAAATCCAGGTCTCCCATTTGCATACGCTCAATGCTATGGCAATTGATGATGCGGGTTCCTTTAAAAGTAGCCACAACCGGTTCATTGACCTGTCCCATTTCGGCTTCGAGAAGTAACAACAAATCATCCTGACTAAGACCCTCACTGACAGACCAGATGCCTATCAGAAACAAAAAGGTACGAAAGATGATTCTGCGCTTCATTTGATTCCCGGATTTAACCAGTACAATTCCTCAATAATTGAATCCGGTAGGTATTCATTAAAAATCCGCAATTCGTCTAAAATCCCCCGATAATACTTATTAAATGTAGTGTCCGGGTCAGCTGTTCGTCCAACAAACATGATTTCTGATCTGGGCACAAACGGCATCGGGATCAATGTATCTTCAACTTGCCAGCCATTGATATACCAGCGCGGCAGTTGATCGGGACTGCCTGCCTCAACAAATATGTGGTGCCACATGAAACAATCGATGACCCGTTGGCTTACTTGTTTGGTCTCACCCTGCTTCACATACAATTGGTAGCTAGGCATCGTGGCACCTGAGACCGCATCCATCCCCACTTCAAGTTCACCAACACCGTAGTCAAACAAAACAACTGAATAATAACTTGGATAGGGTAACATCCAGAAGCTCAATGCCAGGCTGTCTCCTGCTTCAAGAAAATTGCGCAAATAGTCTTTCTGGCCATCCAGAAAGATGGCTCCGGCTGAATCCCCATAGACACCCCATACATACTCAAGACTACCCTTAAATTCGAAGGGATTCTGTATACCGAGACTGTCAGTTAGTTTGGCGGCAAATGGATAATACCCTATAAAACCGGTTGTGGCTGAATCAGGAAATGGGTCGGTATGAAACAAATCATATTCGTTGTCCGACACACATGCAACAAGCGTGGTGATGGCAAGGACGACCAGGCCAATTTTCCTCATTGTCCTGTGAACAGGAATTTCCGGATCGTCAGCAAAAACTTCTTGGGCTCAAAAGGCTTGATCAGGCATTCTCTAGCTCCGGCAAGAATCATCTTATCACGCACCCCTTCATAAGAATAGGCAGTATAGCCAACAATCGGCATATCGGGCTTTAGTTCGGTTATGGTCCGTGTGGCGGCAAAACCATCCATTTCGGGCATCTGGATATCGGTAATCAGCATATCAATCTTCTCAATGCTTTGTACCATTTCAACAGCTTGTTGACCATTCATGGCCCAAAGCACTTTGACACCCGTTTTCTTTAATGCTTCAGCAAGAAATAAATAATTCATTTCTATATCTTCGGCAATCAGGAAAACCAGATGTTCCCAATTATACCGCAGCACAGCTTGATTATGATCTTGTAGATTGGTTGAGTTTTCCATTGTTTGTTATTTTGCAGTGCCAAATAAAACTTCTTTGAAAAGGATCTCAAGAATTTAGTTTTATCACCTAAAAGTAAGAATAAAGCGTGAACAAAACAATTAAGTCTGCCTTGTGCTCATACGGAATGTCGGGTCGTGTTTTTCATGCCCCTCTCCTTGCAAGTCATTCAAAATTTGAACTTTACAGCGTACTAGAACGCACTAAGAACCAAGCTGCCACGAGGTACCCTGGCATAAAAACACATCGCGAGTATCGATCGATACTGGATGATCCCGCGGTTGATCTGGTGATCGTTAACCTCCCCGATCGATACCATTTCGACTGGACAAAGACCGCTTTAGAGGCTGGCAAACATGTAGTAGTTGAGAAGCCCTTTACCATGAATCTGACTGAAGCTCAATCACTGCATGATCTAGCCCGATCGAAAAACAAGCAACTTTTCGTCTTTCAAAACCGCAGATGGGATAGTGATTATCTAACCGTTCAACGTCTCATCACAGAAGGGCGTCTGGGAAAGGTCGTCGAATTTGAAGCGCATTTTGACCGATTCAGACCAAAGCCTACTCCAAATACCTGGAAAGAAAAAAAGGATCTGGGTACCGGGCTCCTATACAATCTGGGTGCACATTTG
>CAYUGX010000325.1:0-208 GCA_964444375.1 uncultured Porphyromonadaceae bacterium
CGCCTTTTCTACTGAACTTGTATGGGCTGAGCGAGATAGCGGTGGTGGTATTGCCATGATAGGCATGGTCGAGAACCACAAAATCATCACGGCCAGTATGTTGTTTGGCAAGTCGGATGGCCAGGTCCGTTGCTGCTGAGCCAGAGTTAACGAAATAGACCTTTGAAAGGGTCTCTGGTAAGGTTGCCACCAACTGGTTGGCGTAATC
>CAYUGX010000325.1:218-5227 GCA_964444375.1 uncultured Porphyromonadaceae bacterium
ACGGGTGTTCGTGTTTAGCTTGGCCATTTGTCGTTGGCCGGCTTCAACTACCAGAGGATGACAATGACCCACGTGGGGAATGTTATTGACGCAATCGAGGTAGGTTTTACCATCAGAGCCGTACATATACTGCAGAGCTGAACCCAGCATTTCAATGGGTTTGTTGTAGCTTACTGAGAGTGCCCTGGAAAATGTTATGTGACGATCAGCTAGCTTCTTTTCAGTCTTAGACTGCAATTCCTCGCCTGTTTTTTTTGTTTTGAGCAGGCAGGCGTCGAGCAATTCATCGGCAAAAGCAAATGGATTTACCTGGATCCATCGAAAAAGGAGGGCAATTCCTGGTGCCATACTAACTTGATGATATTCACTGTTTGGTTGTTCCTCTGCTTTCTTGCTGGCAAAGATTATGGTAGTGCAAAGTCTGGCCGCAATCAGGTAATAGATTTTAGCAATCTCGGTTTCAGATAAAGGAGAAATGGAATGATAGCCAGCAACTAGTTTTTTGGAGATGCCCAACAAATCCTGTCGTCCCATCAAGGCATAAGCCAGAGCAATGGAAATTTCATGCACCCGAGGACCATAAACCATATCGCCAAAATCAATTAGGCCACATAGCTTCTCGGTGGTTGGATCTAATAGAATATTGTAGTCATTTGCATCATGGTGGATCAATCCTTTAGGAAGTTCCGTGAATCCAGGTAACACCTCCTGCTTATGTTTCATAAAAAAGAAATGAATCAGCCTTTTGAGCTCTGGATTGACGATATGTTTCAACTCTTTTCGCAGGCTTTGGAAGTAAGTCAAATCCCATTCATGAGATTGAACCAGCAGGTCTGCGGTTCTGAATTGACTCAGTTTTACATTAAGCTGAGCTAAGGTAGAACCCAAATCGTAATAAAATGACAATGAAGGATTTGAATCAACCAGGAATCTGCCTTCAATAAATGGGAATACACGCAATATTCCAGTGCCCTTAAACTCTTTTAAATCAACATAATACTCTTGTGAGTAGGTGGGGATTGGAACTGGAAAGCGAGAATCCTGTAAAGCCAATAAAACTTCGTTCTGAGCCAACACAAATGCCCGCTCTTCTGGTAATACAGAAATTTTAACAATCACCTTGCCCCGTTCGACTGTATGCATCACAAAATTCAAATCCTGATAGGCTACTAATTCTTCTAAACGACCGGTCAGACTGTAGTGACTTTGTAAGATTTCACGTAGTTTGTTGTGGTTCACAATGAATTGGATTTAGTCTCACAAATGAACATTGAGCGAGGCTTCAATTACCTGTATTCTCCAATTCGTGAATCTACAGAAATCCAGTAAATTCTACATACTTTTTCACATATTTGTATTGAATCAGATGAAACGGAAAAAGAGAAACAAGAAACTCACTACAGTAGATCAAGCACCTGACGAGCAGTTGCTATTCGTTGGGCAAGATTGCAAAAATTGCGGTTATCATTTTGGTGGTAACTATTGCCCATCATGTGGTCAGTCCATCAAGGATATTCAGCAACCGGTTAGCCATTTTGTACGTGATCTCTTTAGTACTGTCTTTGCCTTCGATCTTCGCTTGTTTCGTTCCTTGCCTCTTTTGCTATTCAAACCGGGTATACTCTCCAACCATTATATTGCTGGCCAACGGAAGCGCTATATGGCTCCATTCAGGTTGTTCTTTTTCTCCTCATTGATTTTCTTCTTTTTGGTGGGTTGGCAGACAAAACGGCAGGTAGACGATGTGTGGAATGATCCTGAATTTGTTGCGGAGCAGGATACATCTGTCCTCGGGGAAGATAGAGTAGGATCCTTAGTAGTCAGTCAAGACACCGTGGTTGCGATTAGTGGTCTTAAAGAAGGATTGGGTATGATTAATCTGATACGTCAATCGCTTGAAGAAGAATTGGCTAGCGGTCAGTTGAATGAAGAGGAGCGACTGAGAAAGCTTTCGCGACAAGAAGCCCTTGAGAATCCTGAATATTTAATCTCAAAAGCCTATCAGTATATCTCCTGGTCATTTTTTATTCTAATGCCCTGGTTTGCATTGCTCTTATTGCTCTTCTTCCGCCGAAAGAGAAAATACTATGTTGAACACCTGGTGTTTGCTGTTAACCTCCATACCTTTTTCTTCCTGTTGCTTACTATTTTAGTGCTTTTGTCTATGATTATTCCCAATCTGCTAAGTGGTATGGGGGGATGGATTGTCCTTTTTGGCTTTGCCTACGCCGTAATTGGCGTGCGGAATTTTTACCAAAAGAAATGGCTGCCATCTTTATTCAGCACAGCAGCCATCTTCTTACTCTATTTTTTCTCGATTCTTTTAATCAGCGTACTGATCGCAATCTTACTTATTACTCAATTCAACCTCTTCTAACCCACCTAAGCTGTTAATCCTTTACTTTTTCACCTTCATGTCCCGCATGCGCACCTGCACTTTGCCTTCTATTTCAAGCAATTTGGCTGTCCCATCCGTAAAGAAAACCTTGGCTGGTTTTTTAAAGAATCCAGGTGCCATGGCGTCAAAACGTACCGTTATGGTTCCTTTTTCACCTGGTTTTATCGGTTCTTTAGGAAACCCAGGGGCTGTGCAATTGCATGTGACACCAACCTTGGTTACCGCAATAGCTTTGTCACCGTTATTGGTGAAAACAAAATTCGCGGTTACTGGATTTTTATGCTCAATAGATCCAAAAACGTGTTTTGTTTTGTTCCAACTCAAATCAGTTGGTTCTTTTTCTTTTTGCTTGCTGCCGGGAGGTGTAGTTTGTTGAGCGATCACTGACCCGGACAGGATCAGAGATAATAGTATACCGAAACTTACTGCTAGTGTTTTTTTCATTTCCTTTTGCTTTTGAATAATACCAATAGTTTAGACTTTGGTTCAAAACTAGGGCCTTAAATTCAGCTGCGAAGTTAATGAGATTTCAATAATTGTTAACGAGTTGTTAAGCACTTTTCATACAGTCGTGTAATTAATTTATTTTCGGGTGATGAAGCGATCAGCTATTCGACTGAGTCTTATTCTGGGATCCATTGCAGTGGTTCTGATCCTTTTGGTGCAGGTATACTTTGTTCAACGGGCCTTTGATGAAGAATCGAATCGCCTGAATCAGAGTGTACAGGTGACCCTGCGAACTGTTGCCCAGCATTTGGCCCTGTATTATGAGGTAGATTTACCTAATGAAAATCCGGTCAGGCAAATTCGTCCCGATTATTACGTGGTAAACGTGAATACTTACCTGGATGCGGAGGTTCTTGAGCATTACCTGATCACCGAGTTTGCCGCCCGAAGCCTGCGTCTTGATTTCGAATTTGGGATATACGATTGTTCGACCGATCAATTTCAATATGGCCGTTACGTGACCTATGGCAATACAAAAAAGAAAGCCGAGGATTATTCTTTCATTGCCTATCCACAATACCTGTATTATTTTGGTATCTATTTTCCCGGAAGGCGGAATACGGTGGTGAATGAGTTGGGCATCTGGTACTTTTTTTCTGCAGTGCTCTTGATTGTTGTTGTGTTTTTTATTTTTACCCAGGTTGTGATTTTGCGGCAACGGCGATTGTCTGAGATCCAACATGATTTTATCAATAATCTGACACACGAGCTGCGAACCCCCCTGTCTTCCATTCAAATGTCGTCTGAGGTGATACTGACTCAACAAATAGCTAAAGAGCCCGAGCGTTTAGTGACCTATGGACGAATAATTCATGACCAAAGTAATCATCTAATCAAGCAGATTGACCGGGTTCTCAATCAGAGTCAGGTTGGTGTGAAGCGACAGAATGAATTTTTTAAGACTTTCAATATCAGTGAGATGATACAGGATGTGCAAGCTTATTTCATCCCCCTGATCAATCCGAGGAGCATCATCAAGCTTGATTTACCTGAAGAATCTATCCAGGTCCATGGCGATCCCGATCTCATCCGGCAGGTGATTATTAATCTCATTGACAATTCGATAAAATACAGTGGAGATCAATGTTTCATTAAGGTCAGTCTATTGCGTCAAAAGAAGTACTGTGTATTGCAGGTCCAGGATCAGGGTATGGGCATTCCATCAGAATACCAATACCGTGTTTTTAATCGTTTCTTTAGGGTACCCTCTGGGAATGTGCATGATGTAAAAGGGTTTGGGTTGGGATTGCACTATGTTAAAAGAGTACTTAAGAAACATCACTGGTCCTTCACTATGCGCAGTATACCTGGCAAGGGCACTACTATTAGAATTCAGTTTAAGGAGATCCTGCATGGAAAGAAAGCCTAAAATCCTCTACGTTGAAGATGATGAAACACTTCAGTTTGTCACTGTTGAAAATCTTGAAAGAAATGATTATGAGGTGATTGCTTGTAGTGATGGCTTGGCTGGTTGGGCAGCTTTTAAAGAGCACCTTCCGGATGTTTGCCTCCTGGATGTTATGCTACCGAAGGTGGATGGATTCACTTTGGCCAGACAAATCAGGCAGATCAATCAGGATGTTCCCATCATATTTCTAACCGCTAAAACGATGAAAGAAGACCGAATTGAAGGCCTGGTTCTAGGAGGGGATGATTATATGGTGAAACCGTTCAGTGTTGAAGAGCTCTTGCTACGCATCAAAGTATTCCTTCGTCGATCAAAAGTAACGGATAGTGATAAGAGCCGGCAAGAGCTGTTGGTGCTGGGTAGTATCAAACTGGATATTCATAATCTGCTTTTGTCCCTGCCGGATGAAGACCAAAGCTTAACTCCTCGCGAAGCGGAAATTCTGGGCTTGTTCATGAAACATCCAAACGAATTGCTGAGTCGGGAAACCATTCTGGAACACGTTTGGGGAGAAAATGATTATTTCTATGGCCGCAGCCTGGATGTCTTTATCTCAAAAATCCGAAAACGCCTCAAGTCATGTCAAGAGATCAAACTCCAAAATCAGCATGGGGTGGGGTTTAGGTTAAAACTTAGGAGTAAGAGTTAGGATTAAGGCAAAGATTAATTTTAAGATTAAAAAACCAGGAAAATAGG
>CAYUGX010000326.1:0-5218 GCA_964444375.1 uncultured Porphyromonadaceae bacterium
GGAGAAATTTTCAATCCCATCATGACTGTTTCCTCGTCTGCCTGACAGGCTACAAGATAAGACCCCGAGGGTCAAATGCAAACATGCCCTCCGGTTCCTGCAATTCTACACACTTCTGATTTACGCTGGAACCAGGGGGCAAGATGAGCACCGACCTACCTAAGCGGCTGGGGAATCGAATTCGGAAATTGCGAACCCGTGCCGGGCTTACCCAGGCTCAACTTGCTGACAGGGTCGATATCAGCCACGAGTTTATGTCTCGGTTGGAGAGAGGCATCAAGGCTCCTTCCCTGGAAACTGCTGAGAAAATTGCGGTGGCCCTGGGTGTCACGCTGTCGGAGCTGTTCGACTTCGGAGTTGCCCCAAGGGGCGAAAAGGAAGAGTTGCTGGCCGGGCTGAAGTCCCTGTTGGCCACAGCTGATACTGAGAAGATGAAACTGGTTGTAGAGATTGCGAAGACGGTGGTAAACAACCGCTAACTGTCCTTCTTCCGGTAGCGCCAGAACCTGCGTAGAACCACAATGCCAAAAACAAAACCGGCCACGTCGAACCACTTGCCGGTGGTCTTCAAGGCCTTCCTCGCCATCGCATGGAATCCAGGATTTCCTGCGGAAGGTCAAGGGCATCTGGATCTTCCGGCCAGGCGGCCCTCAACCTCATCAAGCAGGAGAAGACCGTCAAGGTCGGCATGAAGACGAAGCGCAAAATGTGTGGCTGGGACCACAACTACATGATGCTTGTACTGTCCGGTGACCCCACCCGTTCCAGTTGACCGGACCGGGTAGACATACTGCTCTTTGACAGGCCGATACGCCTGACTCATCCCGACGTAAGGCCCAACTCTGCGAAGACCGTCCGAAAGTCGGCATCTTCCCGCGGCCCATCGGTCGTTCCCGACCGAGATGCCCGGAGAACCCACCTGCCACGGGCGGCCTGAAATCCCCAAGACTCAATTCCCGGTAACAAAGGTCGGGGACCAAGGTTAGATGCGATTGCCCTTGACGGGCTTCTCTGCGTCATTGCCACAACCCTGGGTATCCGCTACTATCGTGGTCTACTCGTTCAAAAGGGGGTGCGTATGCGAAGGGTAATTACAGTGCTGGTGCTGGTGCTGGTGGTGTGTGCGTTGACGGCGTGCGAGGGTCCACCCGGGCCGGCTGGTCCACCTGGTCCACCTGGTCCACCTGGTCCACCTGGTCTGCCTGGTGAAGCAGGTCTGCAAGGGGAGGTTGGTCCAGCGGGTGAACCCGGTCTACAAGGTGAATCTGGTCCAGCCGGTGAACCTGGTCCTGCGGGGGCTCTAGGGTTGGGAGATCAACCACTAGATAAGCTTCGGGTCAAGCGCTTGATGCTGGTGGACGAGTCGGGCAAGGTGAGGGGCCAGTGGACGATGACCTCTGTTGGCCCCGGCTTGGGTCTGCTAGACGAAGCTGGAATGAACCGAGCTCTGCTGGCGGTTACGTCGGAAGGCCCGGGCCTGACCCTGTTCGATGGCGCAGGTAAGGCTCGCGCTGCACTGAATGTGAATACGGATGGCCCCGAGGTGGTCTTCTTTGATGAAGCAGAGGTCCCTCAGGCTAAACTAGGGGCTGTAGCCGACGGCCCCTCCCTGAACCTGTTTGACAAAGCTGGTACCCCGCGCATTGCGCTTGCCGCTGCGGAGATTGGCCCGGTCCTTGCTCTGTTCGATGGTGCACGTAGATTCCGCATCGGGCTGACTGTGCCCAAGGATGGCCCCGGCATGGCCTTGTTCAACGAATCGGGCAATGTGACCTGGAGCGCACCGTAGGAGTCGGGTCGCAATTGGGGGCCTATGGCGCTGGCGGGTGCGGGGCATTGCGACACCATTGCGACGACACCTAATTCTTTCAGCACTTCTCGTTAGCCTTTCTGTAAGCATTAATTCTAGGATACCTTGAAAACCGCGGCCCTCCGCTGCGACCCTGAAGTCGCCTACCGTGGGCTTTCCTGAGGTGCGATAGTCCGGATGCGTGTGTGCAAACGTATTCGGAGGTGAGCATGGCAGCGCAGATGCGCTACATTGTTCTTGAAAACTCGTCGGAGGACTAGGCCATCCTATTCGAACGACATTCTGCTGGATTTCCGCAGTGCCCAGTCGAGGTTGTCGGCAGAGATGGCCTGCTCCATAGAGAGGGCGTTCAAGGCCGATTCCAGAGATTGATGCTGGATAGCGAATTCTAGAGTTAGCCCGTGTTGCTGCCGCTGCATATGGATAACATCCCCGCTGTTGAATACGCCCCGAATACCAGCAGTTAGTTCCATCAGGCCACCAATGAACAACAGGGGATTTGCATGGGACATGGCAATCGCCATTTCGAGGGCGCCCACCCCTATTGTGCGAGCAAAATCTCCCAGGGATTCGACACTCATCTCGTTTTGAAAGGCTGCCCGAAGGTCTTTGCTGGCAGAGTAGATCGCAACGGTGCCTGCCAGAAGGTCGAATCCGTTGACGAAGTTCCAGTTCGTACATGGGTTGGGATTTCGGGTTAGCTGTTGGAGCCAATGTGGAGCGTTTTCGAGGAGTTCGCCTGGAATGATCGGCAGGCCGTTCTTCGTGAAAAGGTCGGAGAACTCATGAAACAGAAAATCGAGGATATTCTCTGGGGATTTGAGGGGGAAATCGTAGAGCAGGTGGTGCTCGTATAGCCTATGGAGGAACGCCTTGTCCCTACCAATCGCGTCCATCAGTCTTCCAAACTCGCTCTTCCCTATCCCGAACTTGTCCATAAATGCTGCTACTTGGTCGCAGAGGGATTGGTCCATGATTTGGGGGCCGCAGCGGCCCATCATCCGGCCGTGGTATGCGAGCTCACCTAGCCAAGCGGCCGAGACATCTGACACGTGGCGATAGTACTTCTGGTCTGTGGTGTCCATAGGTTCTCTCCTTCACGGCAAGATCAAAGTGAGCCTACGTACTCCTCAGCGTAGACCTTGCAGGCATCTTTGTAGTTACGCCAAAGCTTCGCAATCTTGTACTGCATCTTCGCAAGGCAATAGATGGCGAAAAGACCGCCCGAAGTAGGCAGAAGTAAGGATATAGAGGCGACAGCGAAAGCGGCAGTCGTTCCGGCACCATCTGCCCGATTCGCCAACAGACTGATCGTTCTTGCTCTCTCATCATCATTCTTCACGTTTAGGCAGGCGTACCAGGCTTTGTCCAAGTGTTCGTAAAGGTCGTCGTGGACGATGTTGTACTTCTTGAAGATGTTCGCATATGTGTAGTTGTACTTCTTCCGTTTGTCATCCAGGGCCTTTTCGATGTCTTCCGGGGAAAACGATGCCTTGAGGGCGGTCACAAATGTCGACGAGTTACTCTTGGATTTTCCGAGAAAGTGAATCTCGTCGATGAACTGTCTCTTGTCCGTCCTATTCACATGGCCTCCTTGCACTGCATGATAGAGGGTACTGGCCCGCGGATGCAACGGCCTTGTGGGAAACGAGCAGTCGCTCGAACTGCTTGCCCAGCTTACGCGGAAACCAAGTTCCTCAGCAAACCGCCCCTGATGTCGCTATTGTCCCTTTCTTCTACTTGGATTGCAAGACCCTGTTCTGTGCCTATGGCGGGCCCTACCCGGGCGTGTTGGGCATAGACCACGGAGATCACTTGTCACGTTTGGCGCTCGGTGAGCGATCACTTTGGGGGCGCTCTTGACAAACACGGCCTGGGTGTTCCGAGGGTGAAGCGCGTTGCTACGAGGTAAGGGGCGGGAGTTCGCCCCCTATCATTGTTTCCGGGAAGACTGTGTCGGGGGGCGAATAGCTGATGTTGTGCCTGGCGAGAGTGGCATACATCGAAGATATTGGTTTCCTAGAACTCTCCCATGTCCTTCTTGGCCCGAGAGCGGCTTTTGTTCTTTAGCGCTGCGTCGTGACGCCTATTGGCTTTTAGGTAAGCTCGCCAACCCTTCTTGTTTAGATAGAAGAGATCCTTGTGCATCACGGTGCCTATAATGCTGCCACGGACCCCCAGCATGGTTATTCGTGATTTCGTTTTCCAAATTCCAACTTTGGCGGGGTCATAATTACCCGATTGAATATCCACGACCGTCTGATACGGGCTGTCTTGGACGGTCGGTTTGGTTCGAAGTACTTTGGTGATACCCTCGGCGAAGGCAGCGAAAGCGTCTGTGTACTTGTTCCCATGGTCTTCAGGGAAAGACTTATGGACCATGAAGAGCTCATACTTCCCGGGTTTCGCCTCTGTGAAGTAAAGGCCAACACAATTCACATGCTCCCATTCCGTACTGTAAAAGGCGTATTGCCTTACCGTGGCTCCATTGAAATAACTGGCCACACCCAAGAATTCGTAGAGCCCTTTTTGAACAATCTTGCCCAAGCGTCTGTAGTGCAGGAGATGGCCTACGAAAACGCTAGAGCCTGGCTCGACCAACTTGACCCCACCGATTTGCGCTAACACCTTCTCCGGCGTTTGACCGAAGGGGATGGACTCATTGTTGAAGAGCGCCAGCGAGGTAGCGCTATCCTTTCCCTCTGCGCTACCTATCGCTTGGAATTTGCCCAGTGAGGAAGAACATTGGGATTTCCGAGCCAGTTCATCAGCTGTAGTTAGACCCGGTACAAAACCGACCAAGACAAAGACTAGGATCGCAAGAACTCGAATCCACATCTGCTGACCCCTCCTGTAATGGTCTCAGCGGGAAATGGACAGTCCCTCGAACTTCTTACGTAGTTCGTCGCTGAAGCCGATTCACTCATCTGCCTGCCTCTGATGCCGCCATTATCCGGTCCTGTTGTTGGGATTGCAAGCCTTTCCTCCTTGCCTTCTGCTAGGCTCTCCTCATGACTTCGATGGAGGGTTTTTATGGCGAGGCACAATGCTAGCAAGACTTGGTGGACGGAGCAAAGGTCTTCAAGCGTCCCCCGGCGTAGGGTCTAGGCCACCTTCAGCCATTCCACCCCGATTCTCACTGATGTCTCCCAAATCGTAACCCGCACAGGCAGGGGTTCATGGGTTACGTCAGTGAAAACGCAGCGGGGAAACCCTGCTTTAGAATCTTCCTCCTCAACGACAATTCCTCGCCACCTCCAGCTATAAGAACCATGGACTCCACCTCTCATTCGAAAGGCCTGGAGTCCACGGATTTCAACTTAACCACATGTGGAGGTAGCATCATGAAAGTCAAAGTCTTGAGACTCGGCCACAGTGCCAGCATCGTCGAAATTGCAGACGGGGCCA
>CAYUGX010000327.1:0-5197 GCA_964444375.1 uncultured Porphyromonadaceae bacterium
AATAATGATACAAGTAACACCTACGTTGAATTGCTAATTGATGAGATCATCAACAAGCTGTTAACCAATGATTTCAAAAAACCGCTATCAGATTTTTGGCTTGATTATGTGGAAATGCAGGTGTGGCTTTGCAACATAACAGATTGGGCTGGTAGTGCTCCAGCCTCAGGATCAGAGCATCTTTTTGCAAACAAAATCGAGTCTTTAAGCCCTGAACCTGTTCTTCATGGTGAAATGGTTGCCCTGGGAGTTTTGCTGGTTAGTCAAATGCAAATCCAGAACATGACCGTACTGAAAACGATATTAGACAATATAGGCCTTGAAATTTCTTTGAAAAAGGCCAAACTCACATCAAATATGATCCTGAAGGCCTTCGGTGAGGCTAAAATCTATGGTAAGGAGAAAAGCAGATACACCTGTCTTGAAAACATGATTATTGATCTTAGTAAGGTTGAGGCTTCTGTTGCAAAGCTAAAAGAGGAGGCTTTAATTTCTGGTTAAGTTGCGTTATGTTGAAATCATCAATTACCCAATACAAAGGAATACTTTTTGACCTTGACGGTGTTTTGTGCAATAGTGAACCATTAAGGTATAAGTCTTATCAAGTGTTGTTTGAATCAGAATTCGGAAAAAAGATTCCGGATCGTCTGATGAAAGAGCGTGTTGGTATCTCAGTGGAAGCCAATTTTGATTTCTACCTGAATTACACAAATGTTCGATATTCAGATGTTTATTACTTGATAAGAAAAAGAGACCAGATTTTAATCGACATCATTAAGAAAGAAGTGATCCGTGATGATGAATTGGTGGATTTAATTATCAACCTGAAGGAATCTGGGAAATCTTTAGGGCTGGTATCTAATTCCGGAAGAAACTACATCAAGCTTGTACTTGACCAACTGGGCATTCTTGACAAGTTTGACGCGATCATTTCAGGTCAACAATTGAAAATCTATAAACCAAATCCGGAAATATATCGCTTGGCACTGAAAGAAATAAATCTAAAACCTGGTGATGTATTTATTGTTGAGGACACCAACAGTGGAATCAGGGCAGCCACAGACGCTGGCATATTGTGCTACGGCATTAAAAGAGAATATGTTGAACGCCTTAATCTTGAGACCAAGTTGATTTATAATTCAATTTTGGAGCTTTTTATCAAATAAAGACCTAACAGCCATGGTAAAAACAAAAGTAGTTTTGATCACAGGAGCATCTGGAGATATTGGACAAGGCTTATGTGAAAAATATATTGAATTAGGGGCTATTGTAATTGCCCAATATCATTCAAACATTAAGCCTCTTCAAGATATAGGTCTTGCAAAAGGAATCGCAGGTAAGTCTTTATTGCCGTTTAAAGCCAATTTTTCAAATGAGAATGAGATCAGGAGCCTATTCAATTTTATCCAGACGGAGTTTAATAGACTCGATGTTCTTGTAAATAATGCAGGAGTCCTGCCCGAAAAAGTGGATTATCTTCACAACAGCGATTACTTGGATTTCAAGCGAATACTAGACATAAATATTATATCCCAATACATATGCGCGACCTTAGCTTTCAACCTGATGAAAGAACAAGCAAGTGGACACATAGTTAATGTAGGATCACTGGCTGGCATGATGCCAAACTATAAGAATGCATTTTACAGCGTTAGCAAAGCAGGTGTTGAGATGTTAACAAAGTGTATGGCACTGGAGTGGGCTGAATATAATATCAAGGTAAATTGTGTATCGCCTGCAGCACTGGATTCAACGATGGCAAAGCAATTATATGATACTGAAAGTAAACTGAATGAGAGAACCGGGGCCATCCCCTTGAAAAAGCTGGTCGAAGTAAGTAGTGTTGTGAATACCATATCATTTCTCACATCAGGAGAAAACAAGGACATAACAGGGAGCAATATAATTATAGATGGTGGTTCTGTGATTTCATATTTTAAAAACCTCCAAACTAAACCTTAAACACCTTGCATGATGAATAAAACCATTAATGAACTTTTTGATATTCAGGGTAAGAAGTCGATAGTTACGGGTGGAAAACGAGGCATTGGGTTTGAAATAGCCAAAGCTTTGTATGATGCAGGTTGTTCAGTTGTGATTATTGATGCTTTGCCAGAAGAAGAATTATTGTCAGGTTATGACAGGAGTAGGATAACTTATCTGAAATATGACCTTTCAACAGAGAACAATATACAAAAGAGTTTTTCTGAATCAATTCAATTCCTCGGCAGGGTTGATATCCTGGTAAATAATGCGGGAATAAATAAACGGTTCTTTGCTGAAGATTTCCCAGTGGAAACATGGAAAGAGGTACTTAACCTTAACCTTGATACGGTATTTCACATGTGTCAATTGGCTGGCAGAATGATGATCAATCAAGGATCTGGAAAGATCGTAAACATCGCCTCGATGCTTAGTTTTACGGGTGGTTTTACCGCCTCTGCATATGCAGCAAGTAAAGGAGGTGTTGCACAATTAACAAAATCACTAGCAAATGAGTGGGCAGATAAGGGAATTAATGTGAATGCCATTGCTCCTGGTTTTATAATTACGGAGCTCAACACACAAATAATTGATGATGAGAAAAGGTACAATACAATATTATCCAGAATACCAGCAAACAAATGGGGTCTTCCACAGGATATGCATGGTACGGCGATATTTTTATCTTCCAAAGCATCTGATTATGTAAATGGGGCAATTCTTCCAGTGGATGGAGGATATTTAAGCAGGTAAACACCTAATTCATGAATGACACTAAAGCAATAATCCTTGCTGCTGGACAAGGAAAAAGACTCAATAACCTAACTAAAGGAATACCGAAATGTATGGTTACCATTGGGAGAAAAAGAATCATAGATTATCAGCTGGATGCACTAATTGACAACGGCATTAAAGATGCTGTAATTGTTGTCGGGTATCTGAAAGAAAGACTTATTTCATACCTGACCAACAGCAATTATAACAATCTGGTGAATTTTGAATTTGTCGACAATGATATCTATAAAGATACAAACAGTTGTTATTCATTATGGACAGCTAGACAGTTTATGACAGATGGGTATATTCATTTGAACTCGGATCTCATTTTCCATCCAGATTTACTTAGGAAACTTCTGCAAGAAAAATCAAGCGGGATAATTGTAGATAATCTGCGACATCACGAAGACGATATGGTAAGGGGGAGGATTACAAAAAGCAGATTAAGCGAAATAAACAAAAAAATCCACGTTGAGAGTCCTGACTGCATAATTGTAGGGCCAGCATATTTCTCAGGTTCAGATGTGGGCCATTTTGTCAAGGCCCTAGAGGATGAGATAAATTCAGGTGAATTAAAAAACGCTTGCTATCTGTTGTTTGATGAAGTCTTGGATAAAATAAACATGCTTCCGGTTTTTTCACACGGTCTTTTTTGGAAAGAAGTCGACACGCTTGAGGATATTAGATACATTGAAAGGACTTATGAGATTTTTTTTAAGTCTTATAACGAAAGCCACACTTAACGATAACGACCATTTGTATGAATCCCATAATTCTAATTGGAGGAGTTGCAGGAACAGGTAAAACCACTCTGTCAAATATTCTGTTGCAGGAACTTAACATAAATCATAAGATTGGATTGGGCTGGATACGAGAAACCCTTTGCTCGGTATTGAGTAAAGAAAAGTACCCTGAACTATTTGACTATTCATTCAAAACCAACAATAAAGATGATTTAAGGAGTTATTATATTTTCAACCAGACCTTATATCACAAGAAAGCCATCGAGTTTTGTATTAACCGCGCATATAATGAAGGAACCTCATTAATTATAGAAGGTGTAAATCTAGTACCAGGCATTATAGATACGAAATACGTGACGAACTATTTTTGGCTGAAGATGTCACCAGACATAAATCTTCACCATAAATTATTGACCGGCGAAACCCACAGCAAAAGAGTCATCAGTCATGAAAATCTATTGGCTATTCGAAAACTCGGTGAATACATCGAAAACTACAGCACTGAATTTGGTGTGGACCTTATTGAATTTGACACACAGGAAGCAAGAATAAATAAAATTATAAGTAAAATACAAAACAATGAAAGTGTATTATGACAAGGATGCTAGCCTTAATATCCTTAGAAATAAGAAAGTAGGAATTATAGGATATGGCATACAGGGCAGAGCCCAGGCTCTAAACATGAGAGACAGTGGCCTTGATGTCGTGATTGGTAATAGACAGGATGCTTATATGCACCGGGCGACTAAAGATAGGTTCAAAATTATGCCAATAGACGAATTGGTTCAAAATTCTGATATAGTCTTTGTGCTAATTCCTGATGAAGCGCAAGGACGCATATACGAAACCTATATCAAACAAAACCTAAAACCGAATCAATCTTTTGTTTTCGCTCATGGTTATGCACTACGCTATGATCTGATACGTTTTCCTGAGAATGTCGACATCCTATTGATTGCTCCCCGTTTTCCAGGGAAGCCAATTCGGGAGTATTACCTGGACAAGGGAGGAATACCTGTGTTTTTTGACGTATACCAGGATGCTTCGGAAAAGGCCCAGGCGACGGGACTGGCTTTGTGTAAGGCTATTGGAGCCACCAAAGCAGGAGTGTTCGAGGTTTCCACCAAAGAGGAAACTGAGATTGACTTGTTCATCGAACAGTTTCTCATACCCACCTTTATCCGATCTGTTGAGATCGGTTACCAAACATTAGTAGATAATGGATTTGATCCTCATGCAGTTTTATCTGAACTGTTTGCCTCCGGCGAACTGGGTGAAGTGATTAAACAGGCTGCTGTCGAAGGACTTTACGGCACCTTTCAAAATCATGCATCTCCAACATGTCAATACGGAATATCCAAAAACGTTGATAAAGCACTGAATGACCACAGCGTTGTTTTTGCTAGCGATGTTCTGAAAGAAATTCAGAGTGGTGAGTTCACAAATTCGCTTTCAACCGAAGGACAGTCTGATTATTTGCATTTAAAGAAATATTACAAGGAAAGACTATCCGGTGATCTAAATACAAAGTTTTTGGAACTGAACGACATGATCAAATACCGAGATACAGAAAGTGAAAAAGAATAATAAAGTTGTTCTAGTTACTGGAGGAGGAACAGGCATAGGAAAAGCCATCTGCCTTGAATTTGCCAAAGCATCGTTTGATGTAGTTCTAACCTATAACAACTCAAAAC
>CAYUGX010000328.1:0-5189 GCA_964444375.1 uncultured Porphyromonadaceae bacterium
TGCAGATCCTGGTTCATGTCGTTGAAATAATCGCTATATCCCGCCATTCGTACTAAAAGATCCTTATATTCTTCGGGATGTTCCTGTGCAGCATACAGCGTAGCAGTATCTACGATATTGAACTGGACGTGGTGACCACCCAGGCTGAAATAGCTTCTAATCAGCTGACCCAGTCGGGTTACGTCTTCATCTCGTTTCAACAGGCTTGGCAAGAATCGCAAATTCAGCAGCGTGCCACCCGACTTTGACTGGTCAAGCTTTCCCAGTGAGCGTATCACTGCCGTAGGCCCGTGTGTATCTGCACCATGGGATGGTGAAGTTCCATCAGAGATAGATTTTCGGGCAAAACGGCCATTTGGAGTCGCTCCAAGCACGATACCAAAATAAATGTGACAGGTAGTTGACAACATATTCAGATGAAAAGTCTCTCCCTTGGTGTTGGGTTTGCCGTCGATCGCCTTGAACAAATCGTCATAAATCCTAACAGCCAGCGTGTCGGCTTCCTCATCATCATTCCCGAAAAAAGGCGTACGGTTCAGGATAAACTGACGCATTTTTTCATTGCCTTTGAAATTGTCTTCCAGCGCATCCAGCATATCCTGCCAGCTGTATTTCTGGTTTTCGATCACATGTTTCTTTAGTGACATCAGGCTGTCAGTTACAGTTCCCAATCCAGTACACTGTATGTAATTCGTATTGTAACGCGGACCACCATCATAATAGTCTCTCCCTTTTGCAATACAATCATCAATCACCACCGACAGGAAAGGAGCTGGAGCGTTCTTGGCGAACATGCGGTCGATATAATTACTTACCCTAACCTTGGTTTCGACAATGTAGTTCAATTGCTTGATGAAAGCCTCATAGACTTGCACAAAAGTGGTCCATTCACGAGGATCTCCACAATCAATTCCAGCCATTTTTCCACCTACTGGGTCTAAACCCCGATTGAGCGTGATTTCCAGAACTTTAGGTACATTTAAATAACCCGTCAAAAGAAAAGCTTCTTTACCAAAAGCACCCACTTCGATACAGCCTGAGCAACCGCCTTCGCGGGCATCCTGCAGAGATTTGCCCATATTCACCATTTCCATGATGTACTGATCGGGATTGAATACGGAAGGGTAGCCATGTCCCTGCCGGATGACCTTTGTCGCAGCATGCAGGAATTTATCCGGTGTTCGAGAACTGATATGCACTGAATTCCCTGGTTGCAGGATGTGTAGTTCTTCAATAATCTCAAGCATGATGTAAGACACAGCACTGACCCCATCGCTGCCATCCGGTTTTACGCCCCCGATATTGATATTGGTGAAATCGTTATAGGTTCCGCTCTCTTTGGCCGTTATGCCCACTTTGGGTGGAGCGGGTTGGTTATTCACCTTGATCCAAAAGCAGGAAAGTAATTCTTTTGCTTCTTCTTTGGTCAGCGACCCTTCAGCTACTTCCCGATCAAAAAAGGGCGTCAGGTGTTGATCGAAATGTCCGGGATTCATGGCATCCCAACCATTCAATTCGGTGATAGTACCCAGATGAACAAACCAATACATCTGGATGGCTTCCCAGAAGTTTCGCGGTGCATTTGCGGGAACCCATCGACACACTTCAGCTATTTTAAGGAGCTCAGCTTTGCGTTGTTCATTTTGCTCATTGTCAGCCATTTTTTTAGCCAGGTCGGCATGCCGTTCTGCAAAAACGATAGCCGCATCACAGGCAATATCCATGGCCTTCAATTGCTCGGCCTTGTCAGTCGCTTCTGAGTCATTCAGATAATCCAATGAATCCAGGTGTGCTTTTATATCTGCCTTGAAATCAAGCATCCCTTTCCGGTAGAGTTTACCGTCGAGTGTGGTATGCCCCGGTGCCCGTTGCTCCATGAATTCAGTGAAAACTCCAGCTTCATAGGCATTTCGCCACTCTTGAGGCACATGATTGAAAATCCTTTCGCGCATCGTTCGTCCTTGCCAATAAGGAATCACCTCTTTGGCATAGGTTTCCATGTCTTTGTCGGCAACCAGGTAGCGCTGCTGATCACGAGTATTGAGCACTTCAAAATCCTCCACTGAATGACAGGTCAGTTCAGGAAAAGTAGGCACTGCCTTGGGCACTGGTCCTCGTTCACCAACAATCAATTCGTCATCACCGATATACAGTGTTTTCTTTTGACAATGATCAAGAAACTGCAAGGCTCGCATCACCGGCACAGAGTACTTGCCATTATTCTCTTTATAGAAAGCTGTTTGATGCAAGGCCCTTTCAATCGAGATCGAAGGCTCTGTTTCAACACTCAGCTTACGAAGCCGTTGGATGCGCTCATTCATTCCGGGCCCTAATTGCCCGTTTTCGAGTGGTGTATAAAAGTTACCTTGCGCGTTCGCTTGACGTTCTGGCATGCAGGATAATTCGGGAGAATTCATGGAATAGAGATTTGTTGATTGTACAAGTAAGATCAGAGATGTCAATGGGATTTCGTCCCGGTGCCCGGGACTGGGATTTCGTCGCTTCGCTCCTGGGATTGGGTTATTGGGTTAATAGGTTAACCTTGCACCCTGAACCCTGAACCCAGCACCTTGAACCCTACACCTAAGAAATTAGGCACTCAAACAAGCGCTGATGGTGCTTCAACAAACTATGGGTATATGTTGCTGACATACACCACAAATATAAATATTTTGAATTAAATCTGCGTTTTAAAACAACGCGCAGGTTTCCTCATCAAGGGCAATACTGTAAATCACATTATCACCACTTTGAGTTACACTAACACCCCAGGCATCTGGATTGTCTGATGTAACGTTGTAATTCGCATCCACAGAAATTTTGCCCTCAAAAGTTTGACCCCGATAAGTCGTTCTGACCCAATAATCAGCTGGAACCGGGAGATTGCAAACTTCTATCTCACCATTTCTAACCCATCCTAAATACTGATACTGTGCAGACTCGCTGCTTTTGTAATATACTGGTATTGACGGCTTTATCTCGACATTTGGGTTATCTTGACAGGTGCCGATAAAGTTAAATACTTTGTGAAAATCATTTCCAGGTAGGCTCACTGAAATAGTTGTTCTGTTTGCCGTATTTTCGTTGGGGTATGTTACCTGGTCACACAGATCCTGGATTAGTGTCCGGCCTATTTCGTTTCGTTGGTAATACCAATCCCAATAGTTCTTATAGGCTACTAAATTTGCTTGCATACCCATTGGTGCCAAATAGAACTTGACGATGTCATCACAAATTCTACCTACTTTTCTACGAATGATAGTTCCGTTTTGCATGATCTCCAGGCCAAAATACAGACATGGATCACATTTTGTGCGGCCAAGAATATCCACCCAGATTCCGTATCGACAACTACTCCAGTAGAAGTCCAGATTCCACCAGGTCAGGTGGTTAATTTTTGATTTAGCAACGAGTTTTCCGCCTGATTTCAAATCTGGGGTAACCACAACATCATCTTCCCAGTTCCAGATACCGGTATCTTCATCATAACTCCAAAGTGGAACCACATCACCAGCTTGTATCTCCTCTCCTGTTTCTGGATTCACTGTGCCTTCGGGAATAGCCAGTTGCATCGCGATATCTTCTGTGAACTTTTCAGCTGAACGGCCCTGCTCATCGGTAATCTCGATGCTGGCGAAGCTGACTGAAACAAAAGAACCATCCTCAACTGTACCGTCTGGCTGAGTAACTGTTGGTTCGATCCCACCCGGCAGGGCATCCTCAATTCCCTCCTCCTGCGGATCAAAGAAAACAATTTCAACGGTCAGTTCGCCTTCAAGGGGTTCGCCCTCTTTCGTCAACAATTGGGTCCCTTGCGAGATTTCAAGAACCACTTCTTCCTGATCCGTTTTTATTTCTGTATCCTCAACAATAATTCCATTTGACACTTCCTCTTCCTTAATCTCATACACCACTACCCCATCCCCAGGATCTGCAATCTGAAACATATCCACTTCATAAAAGGAGGGGCCCTCTTGCGTGATCACGACATTCTTGGTGGTAGCCACATAGCCATCTGCCTCTATGAGAAAATGAAAGCGAATGGGATCCTCCGCACTAGGCTCCTTACTGAACGGATCAATATAAACCATACAGTTGTCCGTAACTGATAAACTCTCTATGATATTCCCATCAAAATCCACGATCATGTCCTTATCGGGGCCCATGGGTGTTAACTTCACTACAGTATTGTCATTTGATCCAATGGGCTCATTTGTTTTCCCATCAGTAAAGTCAATACTTACCAGCGTATTAAAAATGTCGAGACTAAGTGACATTTGTAAATCATCCATGTCTATTTCGGGCTGTTTACATCCAGTTATTGCCACAATACTCAGGATGATCCCAAAGGTTACAATTTGTCTAAGGTGCTTCATGATATAGTTGGTAGATTTCCTTATAAAGTAAGGAATTTTTTGACTATATCCGTTGATCAAACAGGTAATCTCTCTAAAACTTATAATTCGTCACAGGTTGTTTTTGGCAGATTGATCGTATAGATAACATGAATTCCACTTTGCGTTACTATAATTGTTTCATCATAGTCTAGTGTAAGTGTATAATCAGCATTTATAGTAACATGCCAATAGTGGGATTCTCCTCGATAATCAAATTTAAACCAATAGGTACCTGGTTGAAGATTACACAACTCAATTTCACCATTGCGAATCCAACCCAAATAAGAATATCTGATGGTTTTATAGGTATCATCACTACCTCTCGGAACTCCATAATATGCTGGTAGTGAGGGCCTGACTTCTACATCATCTCTGCCTGGACACACTCCAATAAATCTGAAAATCTTATGGAAATCACTTGTGGGCGTGGTCACTGTTATCGAAGTTCTATTTGCATTGCTGTTGTTTGGATAGGGTACCTGGTCACATAAATTAGTAATGGTTGTTCGTCCAATCTCGTTTCGTTTGTAATACCAGTCCCAATAATTCATATAAGCTACCAGAACTCCTCCAGTGCCCTGAGGGGCGAGGTAGAATTTAATTGTTTCATCACATATTCGCCCGACTTTTCGTCTGATTACCGAACCGTTACGTGTAATCTCCAAACCAAAATACAAGCAGGGATCACATTTGCTCCGACCTTGGACATCCACCCATATCCCATAGCGACAAGAATTCCAAAAGAAATCGAGGTTCCACCAACTCAAATGTTTGATCATGGCTTTTGCCACT
>CAYUGX010000329.1:0-5172 GCA_964444375.1 uncultured Porphyromonadaceae bacterium
TTGGCTCGAATATTTTTATTTATCAGGTATTATTTAATTCAAATTAGAGAATTTAAACAAAGTTAACCATGGCTAAGGAAAAATTTGAGAGGTCGAAACCTCATGTTAACATTGGTACTATTGGCCACGTAGACCATGGTAAGACCACGTTGACTTCAGCCATCACCTTAGTGCTGAGTAAGCAAGGTCTTGCTGAAGTAAAGGATTTTGATTCAATTGACAATGCTCCTGAAGAGAAAGAAAGGGGTATTACCATTAACACGGCTCACGTTGAGTATGAGACTGTTAATCGTCATTATGCACACGTGGACTGCCCAGGTCACGCTGACTATGTTAAGAACATGGTTACGGGTGCTGCGCAAATGGACGGTGCTATATTGGTTGTAGCTGGTACTGATGGACCTATGCCTCAGACTGGTGAGCACATCTTGCTTGCACGTCAGGTAAACGTTCCTCGTATTGTAGTATTTTTGAACAAAGTTGACCTCGTCGATGACCAGGAATTGTTAGAACTGGTTGAAATGGAAGTTCGCGAATTGCTCGACTTCTATAAGTTCGACGGTGATAATACACCCGTTATTCACGGTTCTGCTTTAGGTGGACTGAACGGTGAACCTCAGTGGGAAGAGAAGGTTATTGAGTTAATGGCTGCAGTTGATGAGTTTATTCCACTGCCTCCACGTGACAGAGATAAGCCTTTCTTGATGCCGGTTGAAGACGTATTTAGTATTACAGGTCGTGGTACCGTAGCTACAGGTCGTATTGAAGCTGGTGTTATTAATACAGGTGAAGAAGTTCAGATTATTGGATTAGGTGCTGAAGGTCGCAAAACTGTTGTAACAGGTGTTGAGATGTTCCGCAAGATTCTGGATACTGGTGAAGCTGGAGATAATGTTGGATTGTTGCTTCGTGGTGTGGATAAGAATGAGATTCGTCGTGGGCAAGTTATTGCTAAAACTGGCACCATTACTCCTCACACCAAATTCAATGCTGAGATTTACGTATTGAAGAAAGAAGAAGGTGGACGTCACACTCCATTCCACAACAAATATCGTCCTCAGTTCTATCTGCGTACACTTGATGTTACTGGTGAAATTTCATTGCCTGAGGGTACTGAGATGGTAATGCCCGGTGATAACGTGACTATCAATGTTGAGTTGATTACTCCCGTTGCTATTGACCAAGGATTGCAGTTTGCTATCCGTGAAGGTGGTCGTACCGTTGGAGCTGGTCAGGTGACTTCAATTATTGAATAACAAAAAGTTCTTATAGTAAAGATAATCCGGAAACTGGTTCAGGTTTCGGATTATCTTTCATGTTTAACGGATGTAGCTCAATTGGTAGAGCAGCGGTCTCCAAAACCGCAGGCTGGGAGTTCGAGTCTCTCCATCCGTGCAAAGAGTTTTTATCGCGATGAAAATAAAAAACTATCTGAAAGAAGCATACGACGAGTTGGTCCATAAAGTGTCATGGCCTTCTTGGGGTGATTTACAAAGTTCAGCTATCGTAGTGATGGTAGCATCAGTAATAATATCCCTTGTAGTTCTGGCGATGGATGCTTCGTTCAGGAACCTGATGGAGTTCATTTACAGTATGTTTTATTAATCACCGAAGACGCAAGAGGTCTTTGGTTACATAATCCAGGCACAGCAATGAGCCAGACAGAGAAGAAGTGGTATGTCATCCGCGCCATTGGCGGGAAGGAAAAAAAGGTGAAAGAATACATCGAGAGTGAGATTGCTCATCGAAATTTGGAGGATTATGTATTTCAGGTTCTTATTCCTACAGAAAAAGTATATCAGATCCGCAATGGAAAGAAAATTTCTAAAGAGCGAAACTTCTTTCCTGGTTATGTATTGATCGAAGCAATCCTGACTGGTGAAATCCCTCATATTCTGAAAAATGTTCCGAATGTGATCGGTTTTCTGGGGGCTGAACGCGGAGGAGAACCTGTTCCAGTGCGCCAGTCTGAAGTGAATCGAATACTGGGTAAGGTGGATGAACTTTCTGAAACAGATGAAGAAATTAATGTCCCATTCTTTGTCGGAGAAGCCGTCAAAGTAGTAGATGGGCCTTTTAATAGTTTTACCGGAGTGATTGAAGAGGTTAATAACGAGAAGAAAAAATTAAAAGTTATCGTTAAAATCTTTGGTCGGAAAACTCCACTAGAGTTGAGTTTTATGCAGGTTGAGAAAGAGTAATTTCTGGTGAACCAACTGGAGCTTCCACCGGTTGGGGTGCGGTTTAACCGACACAAGAATTATTCTCCGATGATGCTTAAGGATCCCTGCCGAACTATATATAAGTACTAACCATCATTGTACACTAAATTATGGCAAAAGAAGTAGCGGGAATCATCAAACTACAGATCCGGGGTGGGGCAGCAAATCCTTCACCACCTGTGGGACCAGCATTGGGTGCCAAGGGAGTCAATATCATGGACTTCTGTAAGCAGTTCAATGGTCGTACTCAGGATAAAGCCGGAAAAGTTATTCCCGTGGTTATCACTGTTTATAGTGATAAATCCTTCGACTTCGTAACCAAAACTCCACCAGCTGCAGTTCAATTATTAGAAGCAGCTAAGTTGAAGAAGGGTTCACCAGAATCTAACAGAGAAAAGGTGGGGTCGGTCAACTGGGATCAAATTCGTGCAATTGCTGAAGACAAGATGGAAGACCTGAATGCCTTCAAAGTCGAATCTGCAATGAATATGATCGCCGGTACAGCACGAAGTATGGGAATAACCATTCAAGGTGATAAACCCTTTTAATTATTTGATGAAAAATCATGGCTAAATTATCCAAGAATAGGAAGAATGTGCTCGACAAAGTTGAGCAGGATAAGTTGTATACCCTTTCAGAAGCCGCGGGTTTGGTGAAGGAATTGACCACAACCAAATTTAACGCTTCAATTGACCTGGATGTCAGATTGGGTGTCGACCCCAGGAAAGCCAACCAAATGGTGCGTGGTGTTGTGACTCTTCCACACGGAACGGGTAAAGAAATCCGTGTTCTAGCATTAGTTACCCCTGATAAAGAAGCCGAGGCTAAAGAAGCTGGTGCTGATTTTGCAGGACTCGATGAATATGTCGAGAAAATTAAAGGTGGCTGGACAGATGTGGATGTGATCATTACCATGCCCCCATGTATGGGCAAGGTTGGTCCTCTTGGACGGATTTTAGGTCCTCGTGGATTGATGCCAAATCCAAAAAGCGGTACAGTTACAATGGAGATAGCGAAAGCCATCACCGAAGTAAAAAAAGGAAAAATCGACTTTAAAGTTGATAAATTCGGAATTGTACATGCAGCGATTGGGAAAGCGTCATTTACTGCGGACAAGATTAATGACAATGCAAAGGAATTATTGGACACAATTTTAAAGCTCAAGCCTTCATCGGCTAAAGGTACTTACGTGAGAAGTATTTACATGTCAAGTACCATGAGCCCTAGCATTGCAATTGATCCAAAATCCTTAGAAGCTTAAAACGTTAAACGTTGTTTGAATTATGAAACGCGAAGATAAAACCGCGATAATTGATCAACTGACTGAGCGGATTAATAACTCGAAAAATTTCTACATCACCGATATCGGTGGTTTAGATGCTGGAGAAACCTCAAATTTAAGACGTCAGTGTTTCAAAGAAGAAATTGAATTACTGGTTGTCAAGAATACTCTGTTGCGTAAAGCACTGGAGAAAGCCGAGGGAGAATTCGAAGAGTTATATCCTGTGTTGGCCGGACCAACTTCTCTGATGTTTACTGAGGTAGCCAACAGGCCAGCTAAGCTTATCAAAGACTTACAAAAGAAGAATTTTGAAAAGCCTGAGCTGAAAGCTGCCTATGCTGAACAATCAGTTTATATTGGTATTGATCAATTAGAAACATTATGCTCCATCAAGTCTAAAGAAGAATTGTTGGGCGATTTGGTTGCCTTGTTGCAATCACCACTCCGGAATGTGATGTCTTCATTGGATTCTGGAAAGAATATTCTGGCTGGTGTTATGGAAACACTTTCGCAGAAGGAAAACTAATCATTAATTATTGAACTTATTTTTTTAAAGTAATACGAAAATGGCAGACTTAAAAAAGCTTGCAGAAGAATTAGTCAACCTCACAGTTAAAGAGGTAAATGAACTAGCTGACATACTCAAAGAAGAATATGGTATTGAACCTGCTGCAGCAGCTGTTGCAGTAGCTGGACCAGCTGAAGAGCAAAGCGAATTTGACGTTATCCTGAAAGCACCAGGTGGAGCTAAGCTTCAGATCGTAAAACTAGTTAAGGAATTAACAGGTTTGGGTCTGAAAGAAGCAAAGGCAGTTGTAGACGCAGCGCCTAAGGAAATAAAAGAGAAAGTTTCTAAAGAAGAAGCTGAAGCACTTAAGAAGCAATTAGAAGAAGCAGGAGCTGAAGTTGAAATTAAGTAGTACCGAACTTACATAGCTACTATTGAGGTTTAGAATCCCAGAATACGGGATTCTAAACCTTTTTGTTATTTTTTTTAAAGCAATCAGTAATCCGAATTAAGGGTCGATGGCAAATCAAAAGTCTCAGAGAATCTCATTTGGTTCAACAAAAAATCAATTAACCTATCCTGATTTCCTCGGGGTGCAAGTCAAATCATTTTCTGATTTCTTTCAGTTAGAGACGACACCCGAACAACGTAAGGATGAAGGTTTATTCAAAGTGTTTCAGGAAAACTTCCCAATTACTGATACCCGAAATAACTTTGTGCTGGAGTTCATTGATTATTTTATTGATCCTCCCCGCTATACCATTGAAGAATGTATTGAACGGGGACTCACATACAGTGTACCATTAAAGGCAAAACTCAAATTGTATTGTACTGACCCCGATCATGAAGATTTTGATATGGTGGTGCAGGATGTTTATTTGGGTACAGTGCCCTATATGACTCCCCGAGGAACATTCGTGATTAATGGTGCAGAACGAGTTGTTGTTAGCCAACTCCACCGTTCTCCAGGTGTATTTTTCGGACAAAGCTTGCACGCAAACGGAACTAAACTTTATTCTGCCCGAGTTATTCCTTTTAGAGGATCTTGGATCGAATTTGCTACAGACATCAATTCGGTGATGTATGCATATATCGATCGTAAGAAAAAATTACCTGTTACAACATTGCTTCGAGCCATTGGATTTGAAGGAGACAAGGAT
>CAYUGX010000330.1:0-5162 GCA_964444375.1 uncultured Porphyromonadaceae bacterium
GGAGTTATTCGGATTGATGAATTATCCTTTTCTGAATATGCAAATCAATACCTAAACCTGGCCCTGCATTTCATTGAAGTCTGTGGCCTTGCAATTGGAAATGCACGAGAGTACCAAAGAATTAAAATGACTGAGTCGACTCTTGCCGCTCAGGTGCTTGAAATGTTCCACAATGAGGATCATCCTAGTAACCGATTTCCTAAAATACTTCAATTGATTTATGATTTTTCTGATTTCAGTTCTCTAGCGATTAGATTAAAACAGGGTGATGATTATCCATACCATGCTTCCCAGGGTTTTACTGATGGGTTTTTAAGCACTGAAAAGTATTTGTGCCCTACCTCAAAATCTGAAAGAGGTAAAGGCTTTAAAGGCTTAAAAACTCAAACACTTCCCTGCATATGTGGGGCTGTTATTGATGAAGTTTTGGATGAATCGAATCAATTCGTAACTGAGCGAGGCTCATTTTGGACTAATAACCTCCCTGAATTCTTGGCAGGAGAGGTTTCAATTGAGAACTTAAAATCGAGATGCCTAAAAGACAATTACAAAACCATGGCATTAGTGCCGTTACGAATTGAGAATGAGACACTAGGACTGTTACAACTGAATGATAAGCGGCCCGACATGTTGACACCCGATAAAATGGCCTTTTTTGAAGTAATAGCTACAAGTATCGCTACCGTAATCAAACGAAACGATGTTGAAAATGCGCTTAAGGAATCCGAAGCAAAATACATGGATCTATATGAGAATGCTCCGGATATGTATGTTTCGGTAAGTGCAGAAACGGCACTTATAAGCGGTTGTAATCATACGCTCAGCAAAAAGACAGGATACAGAAAGGAAGAAATAATCGGAAGACCGATATTCGATATGTACTACCCTGATTGCATGGAAGAGGTAAATAACGCATTTCAAGAGTTTATCACTGTGGGGGAAGTCGTTGGTAAAGAATTGCAGCTTAAAAAGAAAGATGGAGCTCCTTTGGACGTAAGCCTGAATGTTTCTGCTATTCGCGATGAATCCGGAAAGATTCTCTATAGCCGATCGTCATGGAGAGACATTACTTTGAAGAAAAAGGCAGAAAGAGCTTTAAAGGAAAGTGAGAAGAAATATCAATCTCTTATTCAGAAAATCCAGGCTGGTGTTGTTGTGCATGGGGCAGATACTCAAATAACTGCATCAAATATAAAGGCGCAGGAAATACTTGGTCTAACTGAAAAACAACTTCTTGGAAAAACGGCAATCGATCCTGACTGGCACTTCCTGGATGAAGCGGGGGAAATAATGCCCTATGAGAAGTATCCTGTTAATGTTGTGGCTTTAAGCAAAATGCCACTGCGTGACTATATTGTTGGAGTAAGTCATCCAAAAAAGGAAGGTAATATATGGGTACTGGTAAACGCAGATCCTGAATATGATGACAAGGGTACTATATCACAAATAGTAGTAACCTTTGTTGATATCACAGACCTAAAAGCAGCTCAGGAGTCTACGAAGAAGCTAAACAGAGCCTTGAAAGTGATTAATGAATGTAACCAACTCCTGGTAAGAACTGATAATGAATCCGATTTGCTCCTGAACATTTGTAATATTCTGGTAGATCATGGAGGATATCAATTTGTATGGGTAGGGTATCCAAATAAGAATAAAAATAAAACCATAAAATCTGTTGCATCAGCAGGTGAAAATATCGATTTCTCAAAAGATATTAGCATTTCATGGGGAAGCGGAAAGTATGGGAAAGGACCGGAAGGGGAAGCATTTCGCAATCAAATACCTTCAATCATTCCTAATATTCAAACCGATCTCAAATACTTGCCCGAATATAGAGAGCTCTCCTCCAAGCATGGATTTAAATCTATGATTTGTTTACCCTTATTGACAGGTGTTAGAGCAGTAGGAATTATCAGTATTTATTCCAATTCTGTGAATTCAATTGAACAGGATGAAGTTAATGTGCTTATGGAATTAGCCGACGATCTGGCCTACGGAATAAAATCCATTCGCACAAGGAAAGAACATAATGTGGCTACAGCAAAATTGAGAGCAAGTGAGCACAATCTTGCCCGGTCACAGGCTATAGCACACCTGGGCAGTTGGAGCCTGGACCTGGAGAAAAACATACTTACATGGTCTGATGAAGTCTATAGAATTTTTGGGCTTCAGCCACAGCAGTTTCCTGGAACCTATGAGGCCTTCCTGGATAGAGTTCACCCGGATGACAGAGAAAGGGTAAATGAGGTTTATTCTAAATCTGTTGCAGAAAACTCACCCTATTCAATCACCCATAGAATAGTTAAATACCAATCAGATGAAATAAGATATGTGCATGAAATGGGTAATCATTTAACTAATAAAGAGGGAAATATTATCCGTTCTGATGGTGTTGTACATGATATTACAGAAAGAAAAATCGCAGAGATTGCCTTGAATAAGGAAGCAGATATCAACGCAGCTCTTACCGCAACCTATGAACCACTCGTTACTCCAACTTCTACTTTGACTGATATTTCACTAACTATTTTGACACAAGCGCTAATCCTTACCAAAAGTAAGCATGGTTTTGTTTCATCAATTGATCCAGAGACCGGAGATAATATAGGGCATACACTTACCGATATGATGAAGAAAGGGGAATGCTTGATAATGCAAAAAGAGAATAAGAAAATTGCTTTTCCGCGGGGTGAAGATGGAAAATACAGCAGCCTGTGGGGACATGCCCTAAATACGGGCAAAGCATTTTTCTCTAACAATCCTGCCAGCCATCCCAGGAGTAGGGGTATTCCCCAAGGACATAAAGAAATCACTCGTTTCTTGTCTATTCCGGTATTTCTTGGGAAGGAACTAGTTGGACAAATTGCCCTGGCAAATTCTGAACAAGATTATGTTGAAGAGGATATAAAAACCATTACACGGTTGGGGGATTTCTATGCTTTGGCTTTACAAAGGATGAGAGCTGAAGAGGAAATAATTCAAGCAAAAGAAAAAGCTGAAGAATCAGATCGTTTGAAATCAGCTTTCCTGGCAAATATGTCACACGAAATACGAACTCCAATGAATGCCATTATTGGTTTTTCAGAGCTTTTGATAGATCCAGATACAGATCAGGATCAGTTTCCGATATTCATTGAGTCAATTCATAATAATAGCGAAACACTCCTTACTATTATCAATGACATCCTGGATATCTCGAAAATTGATGCCGGACAATTGCAATTACATGAAAAAGAAGCAGATGTAGTTGAACTGATAGTTGATATTTTAACTGATTTTGAATTGAGATTTGCCAAGGCAAAACCTGAGCTCAGATTTAAGTCTACTATCTCACTCAAGGGAAAATCAAGCACAATTACCTGCGATTTCACACGATTGAAGCAGGTATTCCTGAATCTAATGACAAATGCAAATAAGTTTACTGAAAAAGGTTTCATAGAGATCGGTTGCAGTTTAAATGATAAGGAAAACCTATTATTATACGTTAAGGATACCGGTATTGGAATAGATGAAGACAAACAAGAGATCATTTTTGAAAGATTCCGCCAATCTCAAGAATTGTACACCTCAACCCAAAATGCTGGAACCGGGATTGGATTATCCATTTCTAGGGGATTGATATCATTAATGGGAGGAAGATTATGGGTTGAATCTGATCCAGGCAGCGGATCAACCTTTTATTTCACGATACCTTACAAATCCTCATCGAAAATCACCAGAACAGAAAATACAGCTATAAAAAGCCAAAAAAAATGGAAAGATACTGTGATCCTGATAGTTGAAGACACAAAAGATTCAGCCGATTATCTTTCTCACGCTCTTACCCCTACAAAATCTAAACTCTATGTGGCAAGAGACGCGAAGACAGCCATGGAACTATTTAAGGAACACCCCGAAATAGATGTAATCCTTTTAGATATTCGGTTACCCGATATGAATGGATTTGAATTGTCAAAAAAAATGAAAAAACTGCGGAAGGATATTCCTATTATTGCTCAAACAGCCTTTGCTAATCAAGAAGATAAAGAAAAATGCTTTGATAGTGGTTGTAGTGATTACCTGAAGAAGCCTATTAAAAAGGATATCCTACTCCGTTCAATTGAGCAAATTCTCAGGTTTGATACTAAATAGGAACGCAAACAGAACGTCACCTTGATTCTTTTCTGCGCAATTCGTATTGTGGTTTAGATTGGTCCAACTACGCGAACAACTGACAAAGATTCCGTAATTTCGTAGGGCATCAGTCACCAAACCAGCATGAATCGAAAACGCTACAAGCCCCTAATTTCTTTCCTCCAAGTCGGGGTAATCCTTTTCATGGTCATTTCCTGTAGCAAGAAAGAATTACCTGATTATATCTATGGTGAATGGACTTCAGAAGAGATCGAGATTACCGTTCGTCTTGAACCAAACCCGGGACAGTTTGAGTTTTTTGATGGGAAGGGTGTCGTTACTTTAACAATCAATCAGGATCAGACGGTTGATGGCCATATTGGGCGAGCCAATTTTGAAAATGCACCCTTCACTAAAACCCTGGGCAAATTTGGTTCTGATCAGATTGATATTAGAATTAAATGCGGGTACATTTCTGAGATCTTCATTGGCGATCCGGTAAGCAGGAAAGAAGTAGAGATCTTCATGGGCCTGAATGAAGAAAGCAGTGATGCAGATCTTCGGTATTCAGAAGGCATGGCTAACTTTCCAATGGCTTCTTTTGAATTGACGAAAAGAGACCAGTAGAGCTGGACAAAATTTCACCCAAGTTCATCCATTCTTCACCTGTGCTTGTTAATTTTGTCCGACTCACAACCCAATATCTTCCTTTCAGAAACTTTTTTTTGAAACCCTTGGATACATTGTTTTATTATTGTAGTGTGAAACTGAACAAACCCAGTTTTCCTGCCAGTACTTGTATTGTAGAAATAAGACTTATCAAACAATGAAATCAATACTGATCCTAATCGCTGCCTTCATACTAAGCAGCATTGGAAACAACTTAAAAGCCCAGGCTCAATTAGGTGGAACAGTAAAATACCAGCGTGTGGCCAACTTTAGTATCAAGGCCGAAGGCGAATGGGCCGAGTTCAAGAAAACCTTGCCCAAGTCACGCACCACCAATTTCATCCTCTACTTCAATGAAGACGCTTCCCAATTTGTGGAAA
>CAYUGX010000331.1:0-5157 GCA_964444375.1 uncultured Porphyromonadaceae bacterium
CAAGAGGTTTGTGTTGTTTCCCGAAAAATCGGGCCGCTTTTGACCATGGACGCGATTGCCACGCCTCCTCAAAGCCTTCCACGACCGCCTCGAAGGTCTGGCGGAACGTCAGCCACACGAACATGTGACGGCTGTATACAGCCGTGAAGATCAGCGCCCACAACGTCCGCTTCTGGCCCGGCCCCTCCCAGGTGACCACCCCCATGCGACCGAAGTCCACCTGTAGCTCCTGGCCCGGCTCGCAATCATCCACGCGGACCGTAGGCTTCTTTCCTCCGAACCTGAGTTCCTCCGTGGCGAACCGATGGAGCGTCCGGTACGGTATGTCTTCGCCAGTAGAGTGCTTCAGCAGCTTCCGTACCTTCGTCAGCCGCAGGCCCAGGTCCACCTTCGCTTGCAGAAACTCCCGGTGCTCCTGACACAGCTTCCACGTCTGCCCTCGAACTCCCGGGCCGCGCGGGCGCACCTCTTCCGCTACCATGCCGATCAGCTCGTCGGTTAGTTGCTCCTCGCCGCCATCCCGCTCCAGTCCGCATCCCTCAGCGGCCTTCACATACCGACGCACCGTCTTCCGGTCCGCTGGGCCGTCTCGGGCGATGGCTCGAAAGCTCTCTCCTCCCAACCAACGTCTCAGAATCTCTTTCAGTTCGATCACGTGCACCTCCCGAAATGCCATGCCGATACCTCCGCTCTTGAGTGTCCGCAGAAGTAGATAGCACGACTTCTCGGTCGCCCCGATTCTCCGCGCACCAGGTGGTCCCATACCTGGCGACCCGCTGGTCCCTTACGTGGCGAAGAGGTGGTCCCATATCTGGCCAACTGCCGGTCCCATGCTGCTGGCCAGAACGGCTCCGGGGTGGTCCCATGCTTCTGGCGAACGACAGGCTGGGCGACTCCAGGATTAGGCGACTTCTGGAGGGCACGCGGGAAATCGACATCTGCGCACGATTGGCCGACTACTTCGGGCCCTCAGCGCATTTGGCAGCGCAGGGCACCAGCGACATCGACCTCCTGGTGTACGGCCCAACGATCAAGGCAGAAGTCAAGTACCTGATAAGACACATCAATCCGTGGGGAGACGTCCTCAAGGATTGGAATTGGCTGCTCGGTGCGACCAACGCAGGGGGGGAGTTTGGCAGATGGGCGTGGTTGGTTTTCTGGCCGAGCGTGGCTCTGTATAAACTAACGGCTTGTCAAACAGTGTCGCGGGATCAAGACCAGCGGTATTCGCTCGGCGGGTTCGCTCCTTTCGTGACGTATACGGAGCCTCGTCTGCCGCCGAACGGGGTAAATCAGCAGTTGTTCTTCAAGACGACACCGCCGCGGCTTTCCTTCGTCTCCTTCAAGGGTGGAAAGACCGTCCGAGTAGAATTGGTCGGGGACCCAAAGCATCCACTCTGGTGCGCCCTCTACACCCGTTGTCTTTCTGCGGATGTGCCTTCCGGTGCCCACATCACCCGCATTGATGACCTCGCTATCGACCTGCGCTGACAGGCTGTCTCGGGAAAGCCTCGGCAAAGCCACCGGTTCAACCCTCTCGTTGCTGCTTTGACGCAGAGTCCTTCCTCAGACTGGAACATCAGCAACCTACTCAGTCGGAGACCAGCAGCACCGCAACCCGAGTTCGGCGGAGTTCGTGTCTGGATACCAATAATGTCTAGCGGAAGTCCTGGTGTACTTCGCACGATAGTTGTAGGAGCCACCCCGCACGACGAACGGTCCATCGCAGGATGGCCCCTTGGGATTCTGCCTCGGACTATCCCGGTAATACTTGTAGCTGTAACAATCGGAGACCCACTCCCATACGTTGCCGGCCATGTCGAGAGCGCCATACGGGCTTGCACCGAGAGGCTTTGACCCTACTGACTGAGGACCTTTGTCGTCACAGTCGGTGACAACTGCAAGCTCACAAGACACTGGACCATTGCCCCAGGGATAAAAGCGCTGGTCACTGCCGCGAGCTGCCTTTTCCCACTCGGCAGACGTGCAGAGCCGCTTTCCCGCCCACTTGCAGAAGGCACTCGCCTGATACCAATCGACACAGTTTGCTGGATGGCTCCCCTTGTCTGTTTCCGCCCAGGTACAGTTTCCACCGGCCTTCGGTGCCGTGCATGTTCCGGCATTGACACATGCCTTGAAATCATCCTGCGTCACCTCAGTCTTGTCGACGAAGAAACCATCCATGAATACTTCGTGGAGCGGACCATCCGAAGAACTGCAGTATTTCTCCTCTCGACCGAATTCCCCGGTTCCACAACCCATGTGGAACCGTCCGGAGCGGACAGGAGTCATGTTCGCTAGCCTCTTCAATTCCCGCGCAAGCTCCTCTCTTCTGGGCACCATGGCTTCTGCTTCCTTCTGGACTTCCGCAGTCTTCTCCGCATGCAGCTTTCTGCTGGCATCAGCGGCTGCCTTGGCCTTGGAGTGATCGGTCGCTGCCTGATTGAAGGCCTCCGTATCTGCCGCTAGTCGCCGGATTTCCTCAATCGTCCTTTCAATGGCCTCGGTGCGTTCGGTGACAAGCCCTTCCGCCACTTCTGTCTTCGCCCGCTCGGTTCCCTGCTCAGTCACCGTTTCCTGTATGGTCCGGTACAGGACGTAAGCCGCAGTGCCCAGGGCGATAGCCCCGAGTACAAGCGCGACGAATGCACCAACGCGAACCACTTTTCCGAGTTCGACCCGCGGCCTGGACGAGCGTTCAGCCTGAGCTTGTTCCAGTCGCCCAGCAGGAATATCATCTCCGGTCAGGTCCGCATGGCAGTGCCTACACTTGACTGCCACAGACTTGATGGGTTCACAACAGTAGGGGCACTGCGTTCTTGTTGCCATGGGTCAATACCTCTACTTGATCGAGTCGAGCAGTTGTTGGAGTTCTCTCTCCTGCCGCTGAAGAGTGATTCTTTCTTCCTTGAGCCCCGCTTCGGCCTCAGCAAGTGCGGCCTTTGCTGCATTCGCACTCCGCTCTGCCTTCCCCCTGGCCTCTTCCGCTTCCCGACTGCTTGCGTCAGCTTCTGCTCTGGCTGACTCGTGTTTCGTCTGAGACCCTCGCAGCACGTCTAGTTCCTCAGCCTTCCTCTCCGCCAGAGCCTCCCCTGAAATGCGAAGAGCTGTTTGCGCACTCAAAGCCTCTTCCGCAGCATTCAGTTCTGTGCGCATGCTCCAAAAGAAGTAGCCAGAGGCTCCGCACAGTAGGATAGCCAGAGTTATGGCTAGCCAAGAATATTTGGCGCCGGACGCCCGATGCCCGGCTTCTTCAGGAACTGCCTCCGCTCGCGGGACCTCCAACTCAGGAGCGCTGTCCGCTAGCTCCGGCAGCGTTGATTTGCAGTGCTTGCATCGAATGGCCAGCCGGTGGATCTTCTCTCCACACAGGGGACATGCCTTCGTTCTTGGACTCATTCCAGATCTCCTTCTTTCATGTCGTCTGCAGGCCGTAGCGTGTCTTGGTCTCGACTTCGCTCCCAGAATGCGGAAAGTGCGGCCGCTACCTTGCCTACTGACATTGCCATCCCGCTTGAGAACCGCATTCAGGGTAATATCCCAGCAAAACTAATGCAAGAACTTCCCGGACTTCGCTGGTTTGCACTCCGCTACACGTCCCGTGATCCGCAAGAACTCCCATGGAGGAGGATGTCAACAGGGCGCAGCTTTCCTCCCATGTAAGACATGAAATGCTGCAGCGACCGACCAAACATGTCGCGTTCCGTGGAGTGAAATAGGTTGACGCGCGCACCCATTCCGGTGGCCCCATCGCCAACGGATTTGGGAGGTGTGTCATGGCATTCTGGAAGCGCAGTAAGAAGGGAAAGGACGAGAACGGAGCGGGTGACTCGAGGGGGCTGGCGGGAGACCGCCGCTGGAGCTGAAGGCGCCGCCCTCTCGTGGGAGAAGAGGTAGGTGCCAGGCACCGCTGGAGCTGAAACTGGCGGCGCTGGATGGCCTGGCGCAGGGCGTGGTCCGCAGAAACTCATCCGGGCCCCGACCAGGGAGATGGGGGGAGCAAAGACGGGTTGAATCGGCGAAGAGAACGTGCAATTCGAGCGGCGAAATGAGTATTAGGAGAGCGATTTGACGGCGGTTGCGACAGACCGGACAGAGCTCAGGCGGCGAGCAAGGAAGGTCCGCTGTCTGTTCGCACCGGTCTACGCTACAGCCCGGTAGTCATGGTGGAGTCCTCCGCAGATGGGACGGGCGACGAGCTTGCCGCCGACGGGCTTTTCTCCGTCGAGTTCGGGCGGTGGGTCAGGAATCCCGCGGATTCCCTTGTGAGGAAGTAATGCCACTCGACCCTTGATGACCACGAGGCATTTCTTGCAGCCCTTCCTTCCGAGAGTTTCGGCCGGTGGGATTTGTGGCTCTGCGACATGGAACGCTGGTCTTGTACGAGACGACTGGTTTCGCCGCTCCCCCGCAGCTTCGTTTCGGTGCGTCCACCTGGCAAAGATGGGCGTTCTTTCCTGGACCCTCGGTTAGCTGCACTCGTGCAAGGAGCGGAGCAGCACACCCCGAGCGTGACGGTCGGAATGGCCGCTGCAGAAGGAATGATTTGTCGAATCGGCGCCGAAGACGGTTCCATTGGTCTATCGTTTCACACTCCTCTATCGGCCCCGACCTTCAAGCACCCGCTCGTTCTGCGTGACGGACTGGTTATTGTTCAGTGGCCAGAGCAGATTCTCCTTGTTTATTGTCGGGAGCGGCGAGTGGCAAGGATAGCGTTCGGCTCAGGTCCTGTGGCTGTTGTCCCTCTGGGTGAGATTGGCCAGGGAGGGCCGCACTGGAACGACTCAGAGATTTCGGACCCCGAGGTTTCAATCGAAGTCGTAGTCCCGGCCCGCCCGCAGCGCTCAATTGCCCCTAGTCTCGCGCAGGTCTTTTTTCGCCACGGCCCATCCGAATTTCCGGAATCATGGAATATCAGACACTTACACATTTCGGACCCGAGCGCGAGTTTGAACGACCCAGGTACTCACCGAAAGTCCGGTTTCAAACTTCGGGCCAACAGAGAATGGGGCGATGGTCCGGAAACCCAGGCGGCAAGCGGGTTTGCGGCGTTTTGAAAACGGACCTTCGCTAACTGGAGAAAGTTCGAACCCAGTCCCGTTCCCTCCACCGATCAGACATTATCGAACGTCTCTGCACCGCAAAGGGTGCAGTGCG
>CAYUGX010000332.1:0-5146 GCA_964444375.1 uncultured Porphyromonadaceae bacterium
TTTTCGGTAAATAATTAATTATTAAATATTTCGCGGAGAGAGAGGGATTCGAACCCTCGATACCGGTTCACCCGGTATACACGCTTTCCAGGCGTGCGCCTTCGACCACTCGGCCACCTCTCCAAAATTAGGCCGCAAATTACAAAAAAAAATAAAACCAAGCATCATGTCAAAGGCTTATTTCCCCTGATAACGATTGATTAAGGTAGTGTTGCACTTCGCCCGTATTTAGGCCTTTCCCAAGCAAAAACATCAACTTGGTGATGGCCGATTCAGTAGTCATATCACGCCCATTCACTACCCCCATTTCATGGATGCGTCGACTCGTCTCATATTTGCCCGGACTAACACTACCGGCCTGACATTGTGTAACGTTTACTATTACTTTACCCCTTGATAGACTGCCTTCAAGGGCCTCAATGAACCAATCACTAGTGGGTGCATTACCCGAACCGTAGCTCTCTAGTACGATTCCTTTAATCTCTTTTGCTTGCAAACAGGCAGTTACCCATTCTCGGTTCATGCCCGGAAATAGTTTAAGCAATCCTACCTGGGTATCGAATGTGGTATTGATCGAAAGGGGACGCTTGTTGCTGGATGATTGAATAGCCTGATGATTATAATTGATATGAATACCGGTCTCAGCCAGGCTAGGGTAATTGTACGACCTGAAGGCATGAAAATACTCTGCATTGTGCTTAGTCGTTCGGTTACCCCTGAACAGTTTATCCTGAAAAAAGATACATACCTCAGGTACAATGGCTTGACCATTATGTTGATCCGCTGCAATCTCAATGGCGGTAAGCAAATTTTCTTTTCCATCTGTTCGCAAGACACCAATCGGTAATTGAGAACCTGTTAGAATCACAGGCTTGTCAAGGTTATCCAGCATAAAGCTTAGTGCGCTGGCCGTATAGGCCATGGTATCTGTTCCATGAAGAATGACAAAACCATCATAACTAAAATATTGGTCTTGGATCAAATTGGCCAGCTTTGCCCAAAAAGTGGGTTGTATATTGGAAGAATCAATTGTCGGATCAAAAGTATAGCTATCTATTCGACAGTCG
This sequence comes from uncultured Porphyromonadaceae bacterium, assembly GCA_964444375.1. Classification (GTDB taxonomy): domain Bacteria; phylum Bacteroidota; class Bacteroidia; order Bacteroidales; family UBA12481; genus JABHCC01. Next base: position 1,068 of record CAYUGX010000332.1, read on the forward strand.
AAACGATGCAATTCAGGTAATTGTGTTGATATCTCTTCAAAATCAACCGGAACCAGGGTATGGGTGTCGGGTCGATTAATCATCCCAATGGTTCCGCCTGTGTATATCAATAATATGGACTTTTCAGACTGCGTCATGCTATTCAGAGGATGAAATTCCGAAAATTCTTTGAGCATTACTAGTAGTAATCCCGGCAATTTGGTCTGTGTGTAGGCTAAATATGTCAGCTAGTTTCTTAGTTGTGTAAGCGAGGAAAGCTGATTCATTGCGTTTTCCACGTTTGGGGTGTGGAGCCAGATAGGGTGAATCAGTCTCAATGACCAGGTGTTTAGGATCGATTTGAGCAACTACCTCATCGAGTTTTGAGTTTTTAAAAGTTACTACGCCCCCTATTCCAAGATGAAAACCCAGGGCAATGGCCTGGTGAGCCTCATCCAATGAACCTGTGAAGCAATGAAATATACCTCGGTGTGGTCCAGGTACGGATTCGATGACTCGAATTGTTTCAGCAAAACTATTTCTGATGTGGATAACCACTGGTAAATCTGATTCCTGAGCCCAAACCAGTTGCTTTCGAAAAGCTTCCTCTTGTTCACTTTTAAAACTAGTGTCCCAGTACAGATCAATTCCTATCTCTCCGATTCCAAAATACTGGCCAGTCGACAATTCTTGGTACACCAGATCCAATTCCTTCAGGTAATCATCTTCAACAGAAGTGGGATGCAGCCCCATAAGGGGGTACATCAAATTTGGATATTCTCGACTTAAAGTCTTCAAGGCCTGTGTAGTACCACTGTCAACGTTTGGTAGAACAAAGCCTTCAATCCGGTTGGAGAGGGCCCGCTGAATCATGGCATCTCGATCGTCGTTGAACTCAGGCAAGAATAAATGACAATGGGTATCAATTAGATACATGACTAAAAATTTCTGCAAATATAGGAATCAAAAAAGAGGCACAAAATCTTGTGCCTCTTCTTTATGTGGTTATGGTCTTGGCTTACACAACACCCTGAGCAAGCATGGCATCGGCAACTTTAACAAATCCACCAATGTTGGCTCCGGTAACATAATTTATATAATCCGGAGATTCAGTTCCATACTTCACGCAGGTACTGTGAATGTCTTTCATGATTTGATGCAGTTTAGCATCAACTTCTTCACGTGTCCAGGCCAAACGCATGGAGTTTTGAGTCATTTCAAGACCTGAAACTGCAACGCCACCTGCATTTGCGGCTTTACCAGGACCATAAAGAATCTTGGCATCCAGGTACACCTCAATAGCTTCAGGAGTTGAAGGCATGTTGGCGCCTTCTGAAATTACATAGCAGCCGTTGGCAACCAATGTTTTGGCTTCTTCCTCGTTGACCTCATTTTGAGTAGCACAAGGCAGTGCAACATCAACTTTAACACCCCAAGGACGCTGTCCTTCGAAGTATTCGCAGCCGAATTTCTCAGCATATTCACTGATGCGGCCACGACGTACATTCTTCAGATCCATAACCCAAGCCAGTTTGTCAGCATCAACTCCGTCTGGATCATAGATGTATCCACCTGAATCAGAAAGAGTGACTACTTTCGCACCCATGTCGTTGCACTTCTCAGTTGCGAACTGGGCCACATTACCCGAACCTGAAATCGAAACTACTTTACCTTTCATGCTGTCGCCTTTGGTTTTCAGCATTTCCTCAGCAAAATAAACGGTACCGTAACCTGTAGCTTCAGGGCGAATCAAACTACCACCCCATTCAATACCTTTTCCGGTAAGAACACCAGTAAATTCATTTCTCAAACGCTTGTACTGGCCAAATAAGAAACCGATCTCGCGACCACCAACTCCGATGTCACCTGCAGGTACGTCAGTGTTAGGTCCGACATGGCGGAATAATTCAGTCATGAAACTTTGGCAAAAGCTCATAACTTCGTTGTCAGATTTTCCTTTCGGATCAAAATCTGATCCACCTTTTCCACCACCCATAGGCAGTGTAGTTAATGAGTTTTTGAATACCTGCTCAAAAGCCAGGAACTTCAAAATACCCAGGTTTACCGTGGGATGAAAACGAAGTCCACCTTTGTAAGGACCGATGGCACTACTCATTTCAATACGGAATCCCTTGTTAACTTGGATTTCACCTTTGTCATCCATCCATGGTACACGGAAAAGAATAACACGTTCTGGTTCAGCAATACGCTCTAAAACCTTGGCATGCTTGTACTTGGGGTTTTCCTCGATAAAGGGGATCAAAGATTCAGAAACCTCTAGTACGGCCTGATGAAATTCAACTTCGCTAGGGTTCTTGGCAATAATTTTTGCCATGAATTTTTCAACGCGTGGATCCATTTAAAAAGTCTTTTTGGTTTATAACTTTAGTTGTTGTGTCATTTAAATAACAGTTTAAGTATAGAAGATTTTTTGAAATATAAAAACGATAATAATCAGGCATTTCCCAGGGCGAAACGATTGCCCGGAAGCGCATTGATTAAACCTTCAAACTCAAGTGTCATTAATTCCCCAATTAGTTGTTGCTGAGGCAATTTTATTCTCATGCACAATTCATCAAGCGTAAGAGGTTGTTCTTGCAGCAACTCAATAATTCGGTTTTGAAGTTTGTTCAATAATACGAGTGCTTTTTCAGGATCAGATGGAGCATTTCCTGCCGGATTTTTGGTTGTCCAATTGAGCTGAAAAGCGATGTCTGAAGAATCCTGAATCAGAGCTGCCTGATGTGACCTGATCAGGTAATTACACCCAATGGATTTTTCGTCACCAGGACGACCCGGTACGGCAAAAACTTCGCGGTTGTATGAATTGGCCATTTCAGCGGTGGTCATGGCTCCACCCTTAAATGCAGATTCAATGACCAGGGTGGCTTCTGTTATCCCGGCAATGATGCGGTTACGTCGGATGAAATTCTTTGGTTCTCGTCGGTTGTTGCTGAAAAAATCACACAGCAGTGCACCCTTTTCCAGAATCCGTTGAGCGACCTTGGTGTGCATACTCGGATACAGGGTGTGAAAACCATGTCCTAAAACAGCCAAGGTGGTGAGTCCATACTCCAGTGCTGCCTCATGAGCTACGACATCAATGCCGTAGGCCAGACCACTGATGATATATAGGTCGGGATAATGCTGACTCAATTCGCCAATCCACTTTCGGGTAATTTGCCTGCCTTTCTGAGTGGGATTACGTGTTCCAATGACACTGAGTGAATGACGCATACGAAACGGAAGCTGCCCTTTGAAAAACAAGACGATCGGTGCATCGGCACAATTTCGTAGTTGTAGAGGATAATTCTCATCCGTAAAAAAAACCATGCTGATCCCCTTCTTCTTCATGAATTGTATTTCTTCTTCTGCCCGCTTAAGAATTTGTGGATTTTGTATGCCCTCGATAATGCGGGGCGTGATTCGGGGGATTTTCGCCATTACTCCTGGTTTTTCACTAAAAATGGATGAAACAGATCCGGTTTGATGAATTAAATGTCTAGCCATTTTTGTACCCACACCGGTAACCAAAGCCAAGGCCAATTGATGAAGTTGAGTTGTGTATTCCATTCAATTATATAGATGCAGAAAACAGAAAGGAATGGAAAAAAAAGGGATATTTAATTTCTTCGTCTGGCTTCTTTTTTTGCCTGATTCAGCAGGTGTTCTTTTTGAACAGCTGACAAAGAGCTGGACTTTCTGATCAGGTTTTCCATGGCGAGAAATTGCCGGTTTGCCTCTCCTTTTTGCCCTGAATCATGCAATGCGATAAGATGCAATTCTTGATAGATCAGGTTTTCAGGATAGGTTTTGAGTAAGGTGTCAATCCCAGCCAGGGCCTGCTGGGGTTTCTTGGCAAGTTCTAAATCAATCTTGATAAGAAAGTACCACGCTTCGGTCTGCAATAATGGATGACCACTACGCGATGCCTTTACCAGGAGGTCATGACCTGTCTGTAAATCTCCCTTCGGAGCCAGGTTTAAAATGGGCCGTGTGATTGGATACCTCTGATAGCTGGATGCTGCCATATAATGATACAATCCAGCCAACATGCTGTATTTGTCGTTGTCTGATGATCGTTCAAGCAACCATTCGAT
>CAYUGX010000333.1:0-5131 GCA_964444375.1 uncultured Porphyromonadaceae bacterium
CACTGTCTTTCGCTGGACCCGAGAAGGCATTGAAATAAAAAACCTTTTCTGGTTCATCCTCACCCCATTCTTCAATGTACACCTGAATCGGTAAATCCCAAACCGTTGAATCGGTAAGCGGAGTCAGGGCTATGTTGTCTTTATTGGATTGAAAACTTCTTCCGATTCTGACGTATTGGGTATTTGCATCTGGATTCAGCAGACTGTAGATGACTGGTACAGGTGCTCCATCTACATGAATGACCATCTCGTTTGAACAAGCGACCAGTAAAGGCAGAGAAAGCAGACACATCACGATTCGTTGCATGATCCAGATTATAGGTGTACTAAAGGTAGTTATGATTGTAATAATTATATCGAAAATAGGTCTATTTTTAATAAGCGATGAAGTTGGATTGATAAATGAAGACGAAAGACGAGAGGCGAGAGACGAAAATCAATGATTTCTTTCATTTGGACATTAATGAGTTTGTTATGTTTTCAAGAATTGTTTTGCTAGTCAGTGTGTTTCTGTTGCTGGTTTCTTGTCAGGAGCAGCAAAAGGAATCAGGTGTTGAAAAAGAACCTGGGTTGGTTGATGTACCTTCTGTTGAGTATAGTCATTTTGATTTTGAGGAAGTTGTTGATCAGACTAAGGATGTTTTCTTGTCTGATTTTGTTGAATCGATTGATTATGTTGCTTTGGAAACCACAGCTGAGTATTTGATCGGGGAGAAGGGACTTTCGATTAAGCCTTGTGGTGAGTATATCTTTGTCGATCAGGATCATATGCCCATTGGGGTATTTGACCGGGCAGGTAGGTTTGTGCGTACTATTGGTCAGGTAGGGAAAGGTCCTGGGGAGTTCAATTTTGATTATTTATTTCATCCTGATCGTCATAACCAAACTGTTTGTATTTGGAATGCTAACCGGAGTAGCATCATGGTATTTGACTGGCTGGGTGATTTGGTCAGAGAAATTAGCCCTGAGTACAGGATGGGTGCATTTGCCCCGCTGGGTCACGGTATGTATTTGAATTGGTCGTTTAGACAATCCGAGACAGCTGATGGACAGTTTTTCAGGGTTTTTTTTCATGATTCTACAGGAGCAAATATCCGGCAGGTATTTGAACCCAAGATAGAACTTACTGGAAGAAGGATGTTCAGTATTATCATGCCTCATTTGTCTCCCACAATTGGCGGATTTTTGTTCAATTCATGGGAGCAGGATACCATCTTTTTTGCTGATCACACTGGGACATTTGAGCCTGCTTTAACCTGGAACCTGGGTAAATATAAAATGCCTTTTGATCCAATAAATGATTATGATCGATATAAACGCGAAAAGCACCGCTATATCAAGGATATTCATGCATGTGAAAGTAGAGAGAACTGGTATTTGAAGTATTATTACCCGATTGATTTAAAGATGGGAGTTTTTAATAAACTTAGTGGAGATTTCTATTCTGTGGCAAACCCGGATACTCTTCAAAAAGGCGTTTTTAACGATATTGATGGTGGGCCAAGTTTCTGGCCTTTCTGGGATAACGAAGGCGGTCATACCTTTGTTCGGGTTATCCCTTCAATCGATTTTCTTCAATACGAGGCCAGCCAGTCAAATCATCAAGGACCCTATACCAATAATACTGCCCGACAGAAATACCTGAGCATGCTAAGTCGACTTAAAGAGGATAGCAATCCAGTTGTCATGCTGGTCAACCTAAGGTAGGCTGGTTGGCTGTTTAGTTGTTTAGTTGTTTAGCTGTTTAGTTGTTTAGCTGTTTAGTTGTTTAGCTGTTTAGTTGTTTAGTTGTTTAGTTGTTTAACTTGTTGTGTTCGATTAGGATCTAATCAAAAGATTGATTATATTGTCATCGCAAAAGCGAAGTATTATGTTTTTACGATCGAACATTAAGTTAATGCGTGGCCGGAAGGGGCGTACGCAAGAGGAGGTTTCGGGTTTCTTGGCGATGAAACGCTCAACCTATTCGGGATATGAGAACGGAATAGCCGAACCGGGGTTGGATGTTTTGATTCGTTTATCGGATTATTTTGGCATTGCCCTGGACACATTGGTTCGGGTTGATTTGTCGGCTTTAACTGAAAGTCAACTTCGGCAGGTTGAAGAGGGATTTGACGTGTATTTGAAAGGGAGTAATTTACGTGTGTTGACGACTACGGTGGATCCGTCGAATCGCGAGAACATAGAACTTGTCGGTGAAAAGGCAAAAGCCGGTTATAAGAGGGGTTATGCAGATCCTGAGTATATTCGTGAACTGCCTGTTTTTCAATTGCCTTTTCTCTCTGCAGAACGCACCTATCGGAGCTTCCAGATCAGTGGAGATTCTATGTTGCCGATTCCGGATGGTTCGTATATCACGGGGGAGTTCATTGAGAACTGGGACTACTTAAACAATGGAGATGCTTGTATCGTGCTCACCAAAGAAGATGGGCTGTTATTCAAGATTTTACAAAAAGACTTTAAGCATAAGCAGTTTATTCTGCATTCGCTGAATAAAATCTATCCCCCAATTTCGGTACTTGTTGAAGATGTCGCGGAGATATGGAAATTTGTTCATTACATCAGTGGGGAGATGCCTGATCCTTTGAATCCAGACCAGGAGATTTACCAGGTAGTGGCTAATATTCAAGAAGATGTGAAGACCATACGGGAGAAGATGGATTTGGATCAATAGTCCCAAGGCATGTTTGCAGTTGTTGATATTGAAACCACCGGTGGGAGTCCACGCAACGAAAAAATCACCGAGATTGCCATTTTTATCCACGATGGATTAAAAATCGTTGATGAATACTCGACCCTCATCAATCCTGAATGCATCATACCTTATTTCATCACGGGTTTAACCGGGATCACAAATGAAATGGTGACAGATGCTCCGCGGTTTTTTGAAGTGGCCCGCGATATTGTCAAGATTACCGAGGACAAGATCTTTGTTGGGCACAATGTGAGTTTTGATTACAGCTTTGTTCGGCAAGAATTCAAGAATCTGGGATTTGAATATAATCGTAAAACACTTGATACCGTTCGGTTGGCACGACAGGTGATTCCAGGTTTGCGATCCTATTCTTTGGGTCGATTGTGCAAGCAATTATCCATACAGATTACGGATCGACACCGTGCCCGTGGAGACGCAATGGCTACCGTAAAACTGCTTGAAGAATTGCTGGCAAGAGATCGAAGAAATGTGGCGAGTAAAATACTTAAACCAGGACATCCACAAGGACTTAATTCTAAACTTAGTAAGAAATTTCTGAGCAAATTGCCGGAGGATCCTGGGGTGTATTATTTCTGGGATGAGAAACAGAAACTAATTTACATTGGTAAAAGCATCAATATTCGATCAAGGGTATTGCAGCATCTATACAACAATACCACTCACCGTGCCATGGAGATGCGTGATCGGATTACTGACATTACCTGGGAGTTGACTGGTAATGAATTATCTGCCTTGTTGCTGGAATCGTCGGAAATTAAGAAACACAAACCAATATACAATCGGGCTCAACGCCGCAGTGTCTATACGGCGGGTTTGTTTGTTAAACCCGATAAAGATGGTTACCTGCATTTGGGTGTTGATCAGGCTGATGAGAAGCGACATCCGATTACAACTTTTTCATCAAAGAAGGAAGGCCGGGAAGTCTTACATCGCTGGGTTGAGGATTATAACTTGTGCCAAAAGCTATGTGGTTTGTATCATACTGCAGGTGCGTGTTTTCATCATGGTATTGGAGAGTGTCAGGGTGCATGTATTGGTAATGAAAGCACCGAATCTTACAATGCTCGTGTACAGACTTTGCTCGAACGTTTTGAATATGCGCACAATAACTTCTTCATTGTGCTACCCGGCCGTATAACTGAGGAGGTTGCTGTTGTAGGGATTGAAGACGGTGTTTTTATGGGACTCGGTTTTTGTCCGGCTCTTCATCAGCAAAATCCGGATTTGTTGCATGATGCACTCAAGTCTTATCCGGATACACGGGATATTCATACGATTATCAAGTCGTATATGAAGCGGAATGAAGTGCATGTGGTACCGTATCATTCGTGAGAGCCACACGGCCTTGTGGCTTTACTACGCTGGTTGTACTCCGATGGCCCTTTGTATGGCATCTTTGCCGTAGCGTTTTCTGAGGCGATCCATGGCCAGATAGAGATTGACTTGTTCGGGGGTGTCTTCGAAGAGGTTGAGTTGTTGTGTGCCGTGTACCAGTTCGCTGAAGCGCACTCCGATGAGGCGAATGAGCATGCGGCGGGTGTACAGTCGTGTGAAAAGTTACTGAGCAGTTTAGATTATAACCTGGTCGAACCAGGGATAGGGGATGCGTTTTTGCATGGTGTGGGTGTCGAAATTGGCATAGCGGATTTTTACGGTGACACAAGCCGTCAGTTTTTCTTGTTTGCGCAACTCAAAAGCAATCTTTTCAATCATGGTGATCAAACGGCGGTTGAGGTCTTTTACATCGGTAGTATCCTGGTCGAAAGTGCGTTCGGTGCTGATGCTCTTTTGCTCCCAATACGCATGTACAGGTGTGTGATCGACTCCGTTGGCTTTCTTCCAGATAATTACGCCATTCTTGCCCAGTACATGTCCTAGCATATCGGGAGGTATCTCGCTCAGGGTTTTGATGGTTATCACCCCCATTGATCGCAGCAATTGAAAGGTTTTGGGACCCAGCATGGGGATTTTTTTTATCGATAATGGATTCAGGAAGGGTTTTACTTCTTTTGAATCTACCTGTATTTCTCCATTGGGTTTGGCCTCTCCGGTGGCTATTTTTGATACTGTTTTGTTGATTGACAGACCAAATGAGATGGGCAGACCGGTTTCATTGATGATGCGTTGTCTGAGTTCTTGTGTCCACTTCATTGAACCAAAGAAGCGGTCCATGCCCGTGATGTCAAGGTAGTGTTCATCGATTGAAGCTTTCTCGTATAGCGGTGCTTTTTCAGCAATGATGTCTGTTACCATACGTGAGTGCTTACTGTAGGCCTCCATATCGCCCCTGATGTAAATACCATCGCTGCATAATTGGCGTGCCATTTTAATGGGCATGGCTGAATGTACTCCATACGTTCTTGCCTCGTAGCTGCAGCTTGATACGACCCCCCGGTCGCTTAAGCCCCCAATGAT
>CAYUGX010000334.1:0-5121 GCA_964444375.1 uncultured Porphyromonadaceae bacterium
TTTATCAAGTCGTTCGGTTAAATTTTCAAACATACTGTTATCTAATTGTTTTACATGCGCTCAGGCATGGTGATTCCCAGAATCCCCATTCCATCTCTCAAATGATCAGCAATAAATGCCGATAAGCTAAGCCTGAAGGCTTTCTTTTCGCCATCAGTCTCATTGAGGATTGAATGTTCCTGGTAAAACTGATTAAATTCTTTTACAAGGTCATATAAGTAATTCGCAATCAGAGCCGGACTATATTGATTTGCAGCATCCTGCAATAACTCATCAAATGTATACATCTGCTTGAGCAGACTGATCTCTTTAGGCTCCAAATCAAGATCCTGGTTAATCTTGTCAGGGATTGATAAAGCCTGATCCTTAGCTTTGCGAAGCACTGATTTAATTCTCACATAGGTATACTGGATAAACGGACCTGTGTTACCATTGAAATCAATTGACTCTTTTGGATTGAATAACATGGTCTTGCTGGGATCCACCTTCAATATAAAATACTTAAGTGCGCCCATAGCAATCCGATAGTATATCTCTTTTCGTTCCTCAGTGGTAAATCCACTTAATTTACCCAATTCGTCTGAAACGACTTGGGCATTATTGATCATTTCATCGAGCAAATCATCTGCATCGACCACTTTTCCTTCACGCGATTTCATTTTGCCCTCGGGTAGCTCAACCATTCCATAAGACAAGTGTATTAGGCCGTCTGCCCAATCAAATCCCAGCTTTTTCAGAATTATCCCAAGCACCTTAAAATGATAATTTTGCTCATTTCCCACAACATACACATGACTATCGAAGTTGTATTCAGCAAAACGCTGATGGGCCGTACCCAGGTCCTGAGTCATATACACTGATGTGCCATCACTTCGAAGGAGCAGCTTTTCATCAAGTCCGTCATCTTTTAGGTCAGCCCATACCGATTGGTCATCTTTCTTAATCAAGATATCCTTTTCCACACCCTCAAGAACCAATTTGCGACCCAACTTATAAGTTTGTGACTCATAATAGGTTTTGTCGAAGCTGATCCCCAGGCTGCGATAGGTTTGATCAAAACCCTCATACACCCAGGTATTCATCCGTTCCCATAGTGTTTGAACATCCTGATTCCCAGCCTCCCAGCTTCGAAGCATTTCCTGAGCCTCTTTCAGAAGTGGAGCCTGTTTGGCAGCTTCTTCTTTGCTCATTCCATGGGTATCAATTAGATCTTTAATCTCTGCCTGATAGGCCTTTTCAAATCTGACATAAAAATCTCCTACGAGCCGGTCACCTTTTATACTTGCCTGTTGAGGAGTAATACCCTTACCCCATTTTTGCCAGGCGAGCATAGATTTACAGATGTGAATACCCCGATCATTGACCAGGTTTACCTTTACAACCTTTTTACCAGCTGCTTCAAGCAATTTGGCTACTGAAAAACCCAACAAATTGTTTCTAATGTGGCCCAGGTGCAACGGTTTATTGGTATTTGGTGAAGAAAATTCAACCAAGACAGGTTGATCATCAGCCTTTGGATATAAAAATCCATAAGGCTTTTGTCCCAGTACTGCATCAAGAAATTGAAGCCAATATTTCCCCTTGAGCGTGAAATTTAGAAAGCCTTTTATCACCTCAAATCGCTCAATCTCAGGCAGCCGTGACTGCAGATTGTGTCCGAGTTCATTCCCCGTGTCCACAGGATTCTTTCTTGAGACTTTCAGTAAAGGAAAGACGACCAGCGTAAAATCACCTACCAGGTCTTTGCGAGTCAATTGTATCTGAATTAGTGCAGCAGAAACATCTTGTTGATATAATTCTTTAACTGCCTCAATGGCAGCCTGCTTAAGCCTTTCTTCGAATCTTGTCATCATCTGAGAATTTCAGAGCGCAAAGATAATAATATCAGGTGGCAATCTGGTTTAAATAGCCCAATTTATAAAAGTCGAGCAGTCGGACCCTGGGCTGACTACCGTTAAGTTGAGCCTGAATTCGAGGCTTAAAAAGAGAAAAGAGTAGAAGAATTAAAAAGCGCAGCCGCAATAGCCTAATAGTTTTAAAGGTCTTAATCAGACGGATCTTACCTAGAAATTCATCCGGTAGAAGGTGATTGCTATAAAAGTGATTTAGAGACAGAATGGATTGTTGAATCTTATCAAGAAACACCCCAGCATCATCTAAACCATTGTGTTGAGCCGGATTATCGAGGTGAACAATCTGAATACCCATCTGCTCTAATTGAAAGCCAAAAAAGGTATCTTCGTGACCATAAAGCGCAAAATCTTCATTGAATTTAACCCTGTCAAAAATTTCGCTGGGAATCAAAAAATTAAAACTGCTGAATTGCCCGTAAGCCTGCTGAGAACGTTCATCAGCCGTTCTTACTTCTCGCAGCATACCATACTTCCACCTGAGTCTTTGCTCAACTCGATCAGGGGGTTTATTCTGGTATGAGGTACCACCACACAATACAGATTTTCCATCAGTAGCTTTCAGATATTTGCTGATAAAATCAGTCTCAATAATCTGGGCATCTCCATCGAGGAACAAGAGGTTAGGGTGCTGCGCCTGGGCGGCGAGAAAGTTGCGATTTTTACATCTGCCCATTTGATCTTTGTGATAAAATACCTTCACTTCATTGCGTTCTTCTACTGGTCTAGTAGACTGATCGGGTGCGACTAAGCATGAATCATCACCTATGAGTATTTCAAAAGGCTGTCCGCTCCATTGGAGTTGATTGTACAGATCGTTGACCAGTTGGTCGATTTGTTCACGATATACCGGTATGAGAACAGATATCATAAATATGGCAACGAATCAAAGGTAATGAATCCCTATCTTTGTCCACCATGAACGTAAGATTTTGCCTTTTGTTATCTCTGATCCTAGCGGGATTACCTCATACCCAGGCCCAGGAAGCCAAACAGGCTGGCTACCACATAGAAATCAAAATTGCTAATTTCACTGATTCGAGTCTGATCCTTGCTCACCGTTTTGGCGATAAATTCTACACTGATGATACCACGCACATGGATGGACAGGGTCATTTTGTTTTTGCGGGTCAGGAAGCCCTGCCCAGGGGTATGTATCAGGTAGTTTTGCCCGATAAGCAATTCTTTGACTTCTTCCTGGATGATGATCAGCATATGATCCTGAAAACAGAGTCGGGAAATTTTATCCATGCCAATCAGGCCACTGGCCATGCTATGAATCAACTGTTTTTCAACTGGCACCGGGCCATTGAAGAGCACCGTGGAAAACCGGGCATCGAAACGGTCTGGGATACTACCCTTCAGGCAGCTGGTTCAAGTTTAACCGCCAAATTCATCAGGGGTTTACGTCCCTTTCAACTACCTGCTCATGTGCAAAGAGATTCAGCCTTGATGGCCAATAAACAATGGCAGTATTATTATTATAAAAACCATTTCTTCGACGAAATAGATTTTTGTGAGTCGGGTCTACTCAGAAGTCCATTGCTGCATAATAAAATCAACCAGTTTCTCACCCAGGTTGCTCCTCCTCAACCAGATTCTATTGTCAGGTCGCTTGAGCAAATCATTGACCGTGCCAGGTGTTCAGATGACATGTTCCGATTTTGTCTACATACGATGCTGAATTATTAAGCAGAGACTAAGATTATGGGAACCGATGCTATTTATGTGTACCTGGCAAAGAAATATTACCTCAGTGGAGAAGCAACCTGGATTGATGAATCAAATCTGAACGTCATCCGCGACCGGGTTAATGAGCTCGAACCCTTACTCATTGGCAAAAAGGCGCCTGAATTACCCCCTCTAGAAACTCTTGAAGGTGAATATATTCGAGTCATGGAATCTGACGAAGATTGGCTGGTTCTTTATTTTTGGGAACCCAATTGTGGTCATTGTAAAACATCGACACCGGCACTATTCAGCTCTTATGAAGCATGTAAAGCCCTGGGTGCAGAAATATTCGCAATTCATACACGACTAGATCGTGAGCCCTGGGTTAATTATATAGCTGAACACGAACTCACCTGGATAAATTTGACAACTACGACTCACATTCGTGAGGTGCTCGAAGCCTATGAAGCTTTCAATACACCCAAGGTATTCATCATCGATAAAAATAGGCGGATAGCAGCTAAAGACCTGACAGCAGATCAGGTTCTCGGTTTTTTGCAACACTATAGTAAAAAATAGATCTCGCTATTGGTTTCGCATCACCAGAATCTTCTTGGTGAAATCTAGGTGATCAATCCGCAATTGAACCAGATAAATCCCAGATACCGGCACCGTAAAACGAACAGAGATGCTGTGGTCGCTGATCTGAGAACTTGACATAAGACGCTTGCCCTCAACCGTATAAACATCAAGGCTTAATTCATCATATACGAGATTTCCGAGATCCAAAGTAAGCAAACCATCAGTCACGGGGTTAGTGAGCACTTTAATTTGAGAACCAAAATCTTCATATAAATCAGACACTTCCAGGGCCAAACCCAGGGCTACACCAATGCCAGCACTTTGGGATAGAGGCTCCCAGCCATTGTTACGAAATCCCCAGGCTGAATTATCATCAGCAAATGAGCGGGTAATTGTCACTCCCCCACCCAATCCCGGTTTTGCCTCGCTTGGGATCTCATATCCCACATAGATCAAAGAATCGAAACCTACCGGTGGATCAAACCAGGTGGTGGCCCAGAAAGGTTCATCAGATTCAGCCAGTTCAATTGAATCTCGCCTGATTTCATTCCAATCTTTGTCCCAAATAATTGTATTGAGCCAGATGGGCTGGGATTGCTCTCGATGTAAAACCGGGCTCCGGCTATGATTTGCGTGGTATCGCTTACCCGTTCAAAGGCGTTGGCATAGGCCGTAAAACCCAGGTTGTTCACCCCTGGCAAATACCCATTGTCACCAAAATCCATAGCTGCGATCATTTCTCGCTCTGTGTATGGGGCTACAACATCCCCTCTGAAGATCAACTCCTCTGATACTACCTTTATCATATTTTGGTGAAACAAGGTTCGACTAACCTCCCCATGGTGTTCAAACAATACTGAATATAAACCCGGATTTTGCAATATTAATTCCTGAGTATCAAGATTGCCCTGGTTAACCGCGTATTGGCCTTGTTGCATAGTTTTCCACAGCAGGTCTG
>CAYUGX010000335.1:0-5078 GCA_964444375.1 uncultured Porphyromonadaceae bacterium
AATGGGATCATCGGGGTCCTGCAGGTATTCCTTCACACTGATTCCATCATAGCGGTTTAATCCGGTTCGGGTACCAAACCAAACAAATCCCTCGCTATCCCTGAAAATCTCTAACACACTACTTTGAGACAGCCCATCTTTCATCCCCAAATGCCGGAATTTCATTTCCTCCTGCGGGAAAACCAACTGGAAAAACACCAGGCAGAAAATCAGGGTACAGTATGTTCGTCTAACTAACACAATCCAATTACTGACAGTTAAAAATATATAACACAAGGTTAGAAACTCTTGCACAAATTAGCCTATTATTGCCCTAAACCGCTACTAGTTGTTTCAGCTAACCCATTATTGTCTAGAATTCGTTACAATAGACTTCTCATTATGGCACATAATTACAACTGAATGGCAGATTATTGCAAGTATTGACAAGATACTAACAATACCTTAGAAAGTTAATATGAAAGTTTTTACTTTCAAAATGTTATCTGCTGATTATCTTGCTATTAACTACTTTTTTATGCTTGGCAACACTAAATCTATAATCAATACTACATCATTAACACCATTTACTATGAAAAAATGCAAAACGAAAATGTATGCAGTAACTCGATCAAGCTGCATGCTAAAATTACTACAAAGGACAATGATTAGTGGGATTCTGCTATTCGCATTGTCTTTACAGGTGATCGGTCAGAACAAGACCGTTACCGGTACGGTAGTAAATGAAGCCGGTGAAGCTCTAATAGGAGTAACCATTGCCATAAAGGGCACATCAATGGGATCCATATCAGGAGCGGATGGTGAGTACACCATCACCAATGTGGCCAACGATGCTATTTTGGTATTCTCGTATGTAGGGATGCTATCCAAAGAAGAGTCGGTTGGCAATCGAACAACCATTAATGTTGTACTCGAGCCCGATATAATGGGAGTTGAACAAATTGTGGTGGTGGGATATGGTACAAAGAAAAAGGTTAATCTTACAGGATCAGTCTCTGTGGCCGATAAAGAGCTTATGGAAAGTAGGCCCGTTGGTAATGTTCAACAGGCCTTGCAAGGTATTGTCCCCAACCTTATCATCTCACCTACTGCTGCTGGTGGAGAGCCGGGAGCAGATATGGCGATGAATATTCGGGGATTAACATCTTTTGAAGGAGGCACAGATCCTTACGTATTGGTTGATGGGATTCCAATGGAAATCAACGATGTTGATCCTGATGATATTGAATCCATCTCAGTATTAAAAGATGCTGCATCAACTGCTATATATGGTGCTCGTGCTGCCTATGGTGTAATACTTATTACAACGAAAAGAGGGCAGAAGGGTTCAAGAATTTCATACACCATGAACACAGGATGGAGCTCACCAACTATATGGCCTCAAATAATTGAAGGAAGTATGGATTGGGCACATGCTTTGAATGATGCCAGGATTAATGGCGGCGGTTCACCATTGTATACAGATAATGCCCTGATTCGCCTGGCTATGAATTTGAACACACCTGAAAGTGCAGTTGGAGTGCTGCCATCAGCTAACGGATTGGGCTGGGACATATTAAACACAGGGACCAAGGCCGTAGCCAATGATGGCTTGACCGACCTGATTGTTAACAGATGGGCCCCACGAACTAAGCACAACATAAGTGCCTCTGGTGGAAATGAGGTAGTCAATTATTATGTTTCAGCAGGATATTATGACGAGCAGGGTATGATTAAATGGGGAAATGAAGAGTTTGACAGATATAACCTTGACGCAAAAATCAGCGCAAATGTGACTAATTGGATGAAATTTGATTTCCTTACTAAATATAACCGAGGACATGAAGATTTTCCATGGAACCAGAACTTTGGTCGTGCATGGACTATGAACTGGATTAGTAAGATGAAACCAGGAATGCCTGCCAAATACCGAGGAACTGATATATGGCTAGCAAACACCAGGGTTGAGGAATGGAAAAATGTAAGGCAGAATATTGTGACAAACCAATTCGTTGCTTCTCCAAGAATTTTATTGGAACCCATAAGAGGATGGGTAACAACGATAAAATTGGATTACACTTCCGATCAACGACATGATGTAAGAACAGTTAAGCAATATCCATGGTCTAGACCAAATGGGGATATAGCCTATAATCCTCAAAACAGAGCACAAACACAATACAGATCTAGCATTGGAACAAACACATATATCTCGCCTGACATATATTCAAATTATAGTAGAGATTTTGGAGCCCATAGTATCAATGTATTAGCCGGATATAAGCAGGAGCTATATCAATATAGCAACCTGAATGCTACCGCATTTTATTTGTTGAGTGACGCTATTCCTTCACTAAGTACTGCCGTTGGAGAGAAAACCATTACCGATAGTAAAGGACATTGGGCAACGCAATCAACTTTTGCCAGATTCGGATATAATTTTGCTGAAAAGTACCTGCTGGAGGTAAACGTCAGGGCTGATGGATCATCAAGGTTTGAAGATGGTCAAAGATGGGGTGTATACCCGTCAGTTTCTGCAGGATGGGTCATTACAGAAGAAGACTTTTTCCCAGTTATGGATAATATTAACATGTTGAAATTGAGAGCTTCCTATGGTACTCTGGGTAACCAGAATGTTGCCAATTATCTTTATATTCCAACTCTACCCATTAGTGAAACCAGTTACTGGCTATTCAGTGGACTGAGAGACTGGACGGTAGGTACTCCAAACCTGACAAGCGTTAATCTCACTTGGGAACAGCGCTCAACTCTGGACATTGGAATTGATGCTATGTTCCTGGATAACAGACTTGCAGTTTCAGCAGGAGTATATGATGCTCGTACGACCAATCTGGTTGGACCGGGAACTCCGCTTCCTGCAGTACTTGGAACATCAGTACCGAAGAAGAATGAAGGTGAAATCATGACACGTGGATGGGAATTAGAGGCCACGTGGAAAAACAGGATAGGCAATGATTTCAGCTATGAAGTTAGAGGTGTCCTTTCTGATTATAAGAGCACCGTTATATATTACAACAATCCAAACAAGCTTCTGGGCAGTTTTACCTGGTTTAATGAGGGTGAGTATTATACTGGCAAGGAACTGGGTGAGATTTGGGGTCTTGAATTTGATGGCTATTTTGAGTCACAGGAAGAAGTTGATAATCATCCTATAGACCAGAGCTATGTATATTCTGGTAACTGGTACCCTGGTGACTCAAAGTTTGTGGACCAGAATGGTGACGGCAAGATTGATATTGGTAATAATACCGCAGACGATCATGGTGACTATGTAAAGCTCGGAAATACAACGCCAAGGTATGTATACGGTCTTAGTGGAGGAATGAGATGGAAAGGATTTGACGTTTCTGTTCTTTTCCAGGGAATAGGGAAAAGAGATATTGATTTGGTACAAGGAAGGGGACCTTTCAGAGGACCGGCCGCAGGACCTATGCATAATAATGTATTAGAGGGACACCTGGATTACTGGAGAGATGAAACCAGTCCATTGGGTGCAAATATGGATGATCCATATTTCCCACGCCCTTATGCCCAGTATTTCGGGCAGAATGGTAAAAACTATACCTATTCAACCGATCATTTCCTTCAAAGTGGAGCCTTCCTGAGGTTAAAAAATATCCGTATCGGATATACCTTGCCTTCCAATCTAACAAATAAGATTTTTATTAAAAGTGCAAGGTTCTACATTTCAGGTGAAAATCTGTTGACATTTACTAAGATGATGTTCTATGATCCGGAGGCATTTGGAGGAAGATGGTATGGAGTAGGAGATGCTTATCCATTAAGTAAGACATTATCCTTTGGATTAAATATTAACTTCTAAAAACTACTGTCATGAAAAAGATATATCTGCTTTTAATAGTTTTGATGGGAGTCATAATGACTTCCTGTAATAAGGACTTTTTAGACAGGACTCCTTTAGACCAAATATCTGATCCTGATTTCTGGACAAGTGAAACTGATCTGGAACTCTATCTTAATAGTTTTTATGATTCATTTGAAGGTTGGTGGGTTGCCGGAGGTGGAAAAGCCCCTACATATGATGAGGGTACAGACCTTGCTCTGCCAAACCCAAATACATATGGAGGAAATTGGACCAGTCGTCTTGACGGTGTAATCACAGTACCCGCTTCTGGAGGAGGCTGGAATTGGGGTAGCGTAAGACGAATAAACTATTTCCTTAAAAACATTGATCGTGTCGAAAGTACCAGCGAGATGGTGGAACACTATGTAGGTGAAGGCTACTTTTTCAGAGCATGGTATTATTTTGATCTGTTCAGAACTTTTGGCGCTCTTCCTATTATTACCAAACCATTAAGTGCTGAGGACGAGGACATCCTATATGGGCCCCGGAATCCAAGAACTGAAGTTGCTGATTTTATTCTTGAGGATATTGACATGGCCATTTCAAAAATGAAATATGGCTCTGAGTTGCCTGACCATAGAACCAGGCTAAGCAAAGACATAGCTTTGATGTTTAAGGCCAGGGTGGCTCTTTATGAAGGAACCTGGGAAAAATATCACGCAGGTACCGATTTCGCCGGAACTGGAGATCCAACGGTATACCTTCAAATAGCACGTGATGCTGCGAAACAGATCATGGATGATGGTAACTATTCACTGGTAACTGGCGATCCAAACGCTGTATATTTTGAACTATTCAACCAGGTTGACTATACTGGTAATCAGGAAGTATTATTTTTTAAGCACTTCGACGGCCCAACCTATGGATCAGACTTTAGCAACCAGTTGTGGAATTGGCCAAATGGTTATGGTATTACCTTAGACATGACCAGATTCTACCTCTGTAGTGATGGTTTGCCTAGAGCGGTGAGTCCATTGTTTGAAGGTGATGAAACTCTTGCTATTCTTGAGAAAAACCGTGATCCAAGACTGGTTCAGTCAGTAATGGGACCCGGCGACATCCGTCGAATTGATGGTGGTGATACCACATACTACAATAACCCAGATGTTTATAACTGCGGAACAGGTATTGAATCGCAGAAATACCGTCATATACATGTTGATCCGGCTGTAGGACCGAATAACACAAATGTTGATTATATTTTCATGCGGTA
>CAYUGX010000336.1:0-5047 GCA_964444375.1 uncultured Porphyromonadaceae bacterium
CCGATTTTCGATATCGTGGAGAATACGTATGATATTGATCCTGAAACCATCCAGGATATTGAAGTAGACGAAACTAACCGAATTTGGTTCTGCACATCCACACATTTGTACCGGTTATTCTTGGAGCAAAAGACCTTGAAGCAGTATTCGATACCTTTTAGGCCTTCTGACAACAGCAACTCTGCTGAAGTTACTCTCTTACATGCCCGCCAAGCTGGTAAACTATATATTGCAGGAAATAACGGACAAGTCTTTTCTTTTTCTGAAACCATGCAACAGGTTGTCAATGACGAACTTGAAATCCCTGCGGGATATCCAGTCAATTGCCTTGCTGAGGACTTGGATGGAAACATTATCATCGGAACCAATGATGGAGGACTATTCAAGTTTGACTGGATCATGGGATCGCTTGATCAATATACTCATGATGCCAATAATCCTTATAGTCTGGTGAATAACCTGATTTATTCGGTCTTTCCTGATCAGCATGGAACCGTTTGGATCGGAACCTGGGACGGGGGCATTAATTACTATAATAAGTACGACGGTTTTTTCAATTGGGTGGCTCACAATCCAAAGGATGAAAACAGTCTTAAAAGTAATGATGTAACCTCATTCTTCGAGGACGATAGTGCACGTCTTTGGATCGGGACATGGAAGGGGATATCCTGTTGGAATCGATCTGAGAATGATTTTTGCGATTACCCTGCAGTTGAAGACCCTTTCAATATTTTAGATGAGGCTGAGGTTTACTGTTTTTTCAGTTTGGAACCTGGTAGGGTATGGGTTGGAACCGGAGATCCGGGAGGTATATTTGAGATTGATACAAAAAACAAGCAGGTTAGGCCATTGACTTTTCCATGGGAGTCATCAGAACCGCTTAAGAAATCATCTGTTTTGTCAATTGTTCGCTACAAAGGCAGTGATATCTGGATATGTACTGACGAGGGTGCCTACAGGTATAACCTTGAAACCGAAACATACCACCTATACAATGCAAGCAACAGTGGATTGAAGCATAACCGGATAATCACCACCTACATGGATTCTAGTGGTGATTTTTGGGTGGGGAGTTCATCTGGATTGTATCTGTTCGATGAGCAGAAGAATGATTTCCTTTACGTGTCGTCATACACTGAAGACAGTGAGTTCCCTGATCATTGGGTCTATTCTATTTTTGAGGATGACCTGGGTCAGTTTTGGGTGGGAACAGGAGGCTATGGCCTGGTGCTATACAATCGTGACAATGGAGACTTCAGGCGCTTTACAGTAAAAGATGATTTGAATAGCAATGTGATAACTGGGATCAATACTGACTACGAAGGCAAATTATGGATTTCTACGTACAAAGGAATAACCGAATTCAATCCCAATGCCAAGGAGGTCATTAGTAATTATGACTATAGTGACGGTCTACACCACATTGAGTTTCGGCCGGGGTGCAGTTACAGTACGATGGATGGAGATATTGTTTTTGGTGGTTCACAAGGATTTACCATTTTCAATCCTGCAGAATTTATTGTCAATCCCCATGTTCCGAATATCGCTTTTAAGGAGCTCAGAATTGCCAACAAAGTGATTGTACCCGGGCGAAAAAAATCGCCCCTGAAGCAAGCATTAAATCATACCGACGAGATAGTGCTGAATTTCAATCAGAAGCATGTAAGCATAAGTTTTGTTGCACTTAATCTGGTCGATGCCCCAAAGAATAACTACCTCTGTTTTCTGCAAGGTTATGATGAAGAATGGTATTCCCCCACATCACCCGGCGTGGTCCTATTCGAAAACTTAAATCCAGGCAGGTACACCTTACAAGTAAAGGCTTCAAACAATTCTGGTATTTGGAACCCATCTGTTAAGGCATTAAAAATCAGAATTAAACCACCCTGGTACAGAACGGGATTGGCCTATTTTTTATATGTGATAGTACTAGGCCTCATTTTATTGCTATATGCCAGACTCATTCAATACAGAGAGAAAGAAAAACAAAAGGTATTACTCGAAAGGAGTGAAAAAGAGAAAATCATGGCCTTAAACAAGGTTAGATTGCAATTCTTTACTGGAATCGCCCATGATTTTAAAACTCCACTGGCACTGATTCTAAGTCCAATTGAGCAATTGCAGAACTACCACTCAAATGATGATAAGTTTGAACGTCTCATCGGTATCGTATCGAGAAATGCCAGAAGGCTAAACTTTTTGATTGCCGAACTAATGACTTTCAGAAAGCTTGAAATTGGAGAACTAAAACTGAACAAACAGCAGGTTGATGTGGCAGAATTCCTCCAGGGAATAGCGAGTGAGTTTGCTCCAATTTTAAAAAGGAGGGGTATCCAACTTGAAACCCAAATCAATGGGCAGCAACATGTTGTTTCTATTGACCAGGATAAGATGGAACGAGTGTTCTATAATCTCATCGACAATGCCTGCAAATACACACCGAAAGGCGGAATAATTAGAATTTCATGCGGATCTGGAAACACAGAAGGAAGCCAATATTCTATGGACCAGGAAGGGGTATATCAGGTGATAGTTTTCAACTCAGGAAGCCCTTTTACACAAGAAGAATTAGTGAAAGTGTTTGAAAGATTTTATCAGGGAAATGACCACAAAGGATCTAACCAAAGCTATGGTATCGGGTTGGCTTTGGTGAAGGGAATCGTAGAGTTGCACAAGGGAAGGATTTCAGCAAGAAATTCTGGATCAGAAGGGAAAGAATTCATTATTAAGTTACCTTCCGTCATAAAGGAAAACGATTTTGTTTATACTGAAACCGACGATGACTTGACACGTATCCAAGACAGAATAGAAACTACTAACGATTCAGAAGTTTTTATACTTGATGATGAACCGAAACAGCAAGTGTTAGCGGCTGAAAAGCCACTGGTTCTAATTGTCGATGATAACACCGAACTCTGTAATTACCTCGAAACAAATATGGGCGAAAGGTTCATCACTGCAACTGCATCAGATGGGAAAGAGGGATTTACCAGCGCAACCAAGCAAATGCCAGACTTGATCATTAGCGACATCAAGATGCCCAAAATGGATGGATTGGAGTTTTGTCAAAAGATAAAAAGTGATATACGAACCAGCCATATCCCGGTGATCCTGTTAACTGCACGTTCAGAAATCGAGAACAGACTCGAAGGACTTGAAACAGGAGCAGATGCCTATATTACGAAACCATTTGAATATCGACATCTCGAAGTACAGGTAAGTAACCTGATAAAGAATAGAGTTCTCTTGGCAAATAAATTCAGCGGGAAGGATCCTTTCAAACCCGATGAAATTCATTCGAGTAAAGTCGATCAGGAGTTTTTAGAAAAAGCCATCCATTTTGTTTACGACAATATTTCAGAAACCAGCCTGAACATTGATAATCTAAGCAAACACCTGTGCGTAAGTCGCAGACATTTGCACCGAAAAGTCAAAGTACTTACTGGATCTTCCCCGGTTGAGTTTATCAGCGTCATTCGACTCAGAAAGGCCATGGAACTCATTCAGGAGGATTCACTATCCATCTCTGAGATTGGTTATCGGGTAGGATTCAATAATCCATCCTATTTTGCGAATGCGTTTAAGAAATTGTATGGTCATCCTCCATCCTTCTTCACTCAACATGTCAATTGATAATGGCGCAATCTTGACAACCTTTGGCTCATTTTTAAAAGTGCTTACCAGGTCATCCTATTATTTTTATGAAGTTAAAATTTAGTAGGGGCAGTTGCATTCTTACCAGTAACACTGACCGTATTACATTTCATAAAGACAAGTTCTTAGATTAATGAAAATGGGGACCAGGCATGGTCCCCATTTTGTATTTTTAATTTCAACTAGATCTTTGATATTCTCAAGTTCCTGAAATAGATATTGGCTTCTCCGTGTTTTCCCTGGAGCCCAATATACCCTTTAGTAGGTAGGCTTGAGAAGGGTTTGGGTAGCCACGATGGGATTTCTGAGCCATCCGGATTGATTTTTCCACTTTTCCACCTGCTCATGTCCATATCTCCAGATACTTTACCATTTAACTTCACCACAATTCGTTTTCCTTCACAACGAATATTCATGTGATTCCATTCACCCACTTTTTTAACCAATGTTTCACTGGGTGCTAGGTGGCCAAATATTCCACCGCAGAACCAAGTAGGCTCCCAGCCTTTTTCTTGATAATAATAATCGTCGCTGATTTGAATCTCCACTGAGTTAGGGATCCATTTTTTTCGATTGGTGCAGTACACGATAACACCGCTGTTGGAGCCAGTTTCGTTTTTAAACTCAAGATCCAGCTCAAAATTTTGGTATTTCGTTGTGGTGAAAAGGCAAGCATCTTTGGATGCGGTAAGCACCTCCCCATCAAAATACCAAACACCTGCCGCATCCATGGCATTTGATAAATCGGATTGAAAAAGGGGTTGCCAGGTTTGCTGCGCAGTTGAGGTCAACGTAAATACGAAAAGGCTGATAAGTACAATGTATTTCATAGTATTATAATTCAAGTGTATTCGACCAGGATTCTTGTGGATTTTTTGCTATGATACCCGTTAACTCTCTCCATTTGGTCTGACCATCGGCACTGATCCTGATGGTGTAGCGGCCTGCTTCTTCAACCAGAGGTTTGAATTCAGACCCTTTGATTCGCAAGGTATACACAATGCTGTTATCCGATTCGTCAACTATTTGAATAACGGGGTTCATCATATCCGTGCACCGAATCGTGGGCAAGCCAAATTGGCTCGAAGCCAGGTAATTATCATATTGATTGATTCTGACAGGCCAATCGGGATACTGCTTGTTCTGTCCATTCTCAGCAACACGCTGCCAACATTCCATTACAATATCTCTGGTTTGTCTTTCAAATTTGGTTATCCCGAATCCAGTGGCCCTGTCATACAGATGTGGAGGTATCATACCCGTGTAAACAGGATTTGAGATGGCGTGAACAGTCATGTGATTGCCAAAACCATCCAGAAAATCACCTGTATATCGGGGTTTATCAGGAATGGGATTTGATCCCCCATCGCGCGGGAACCAACGCCTAGGCCAT
>CAYUGX010000337.1:0-5042 GCA_964444375.1 uncultured Porphyromonadaceae bacterium
TTTTTGGCAGGATTATGGAGAAAGTCGAGCCTTCACCAAGAGATGATACAACAGATATTCTACCATTCAGTTTTTTGACAAGGTGCTTTGCCAGCGCCAAACCCAACCCAACGCCTCTTTGATTATGGGATAAATCATGCCCCGTTTTAACGAAGCGTTTGAAAATAGTTTTGAGATGGTTCTTGTCAATACCAATGCCTGTGTCCTTCACTGAGACAGTCACCCCCCTATCAGATTCCGTTAGTATAACATCAATGGAACCTTGTCTGGTAAACTTGATTGCATTTTCGAGTAAATTTCTTAAAACCTGTAAAATGCGCTTCTTATCTGTGATGATAGTTACAGGAGTTTTAGGAATTGAACAATTGAGGCTTACATCCTTATTGTCTGCCACCTTCAATCTTAGTTGGTATTCGTCGCACAACTCGATGATAAGCGTAGACAGATCAATTTGAGTAGGCTGGATGATTAGCTGGTCAGTTTCAATACGCGACAAGTCAAGGATATCTTCAATCAGTTTCATCAAATACTCAGAATTTGAGCTTATAATTTTTAATCTCTCCTCAAGTTGATCTCTTTCTTCTGGGTCTAGCAATAATTCGGAGAATCCCAATATTGAATTCAACGGGGTACGAATTTCATGGGAGAAATTCGCCAAAAATGCTGTTTTCAATTCATCAGCGTGTTTCGCTCGTAAGTACTGGTTTTTATATTTGCGTCGGGCATGACGAATAATGACAGCAAGCAATAATACAGCTATAATCAGTGTATAGAATGCGTCCCAGATGGCTGCCTCTTTTGTAGGATAATCACCCACTAGATCAGGATTTTTTAACTCTATCCAAACTAAGATGGTAAGATTTACCACAAAAATCCCAAGCCAGATAAACATCTCTTTCCTGGTTAGCAGAATCGTTGCAAATAATGCCCAGATAGCAAAGTAGGCAATAATGGCTGAAGTGAGCCCGTAGTTCAATAACCAACCCGCGTCGAGGTAAACTAGCGTTACAATCAGAACAGATGATTTGACAATCTGAAAGAATCGAGTTTTGTAAGAAAAGTAGTAAATCAAAGAAAAAATAACCACCCCGGCTATGCACAGTATTACCAACCGTTTATCTAATCCCAATGCTTCGTTGAAGAAAATACTAAGCGTACTTGCAATAAGCATAATAAGGGCAGTTGACCGAATAATGGGCAACTCCAGCTCTTTGACCAATTCAAGATTTTGATTCAATTCCGTTCCTCCTGCTGAGCGAAAGTAACGAAATTGGCTAATTCGAGATTTTCAAGTGGGAACTATTTGACAAACAACTGATCTATTATTTTTCGCGACCAATGGCGAGCAGTCGAATTAAGCCCACTGCCAATACCAACAAAATGATCCCCTGAAATAGTAGTAATTTCCACCCTGCAGCCACTTCTCCTTCGCCCATAAAAGTAAAGTCAAGGTATATGCAAAACAGCAGCAAAAAATACCATAGGGCAGAGAGTAACCATTTCCACCAGTTCATTCTCAGGCCGAGGGACTTTGTCCAAGCCACAGCTCCTATTCCAACAATCACGGTTGTTGCTCCAATAATCAGCATTAAGAGGTGCGCAGTAGTAAACATCTTACAGGTCTCCTTTTTTTGGTTTTACTGGATTCATCTCTAAGTACTCACTCACCCGCAACCAGTCGGGCGGCTCCCTGAAATTGGCAAAATGGCCATCTGGTGGCGGTAAATACTCTTCAGCTTCAGGTGCTTTAAAAAATTTACTTTGCATCCAGGTTAATCCATCATTTACTGTTCCTGTAGGATCTCCTGTGTCTACCTTTCTAGCCAGGGCATGAGCCCAATTGTTTTTTCGGGAGTATGGACAGGCAATGAGACATAATCGACAGCCCATCCCTCCCATGCTTTGCATCCAGTAATTGTAGCAAGATGTTTGATTGATCTCCCAATGTCGGTAGCCCCTGGTATCCATCCCTTCGTTTGTTTCGGCAAAGCTAATGGATTGTGAAGGACATATCTCAGCGCAGATTTTGCAGGTCTTGCAAAAGTCCTCTACACCAAAATCAATGGGTTGATCCACTTCCAATTCAAGATTCGTAGTCACAAAAGCCACCCTGAAATTTGACCCAGTTTCGGGGGTAATCACAATTCCATGTCGCCCTTGTTGTCCGAGCCCTGTGTCAACTAAAATGGGCACAGCCACAACATCATAACCATCCATTGGTGAATGTCGGCGTGCTGCATAGCCCAGATTCTTAATGTAGGTCTCCAGTCTTCGAGCTGCGATCGTTGATCGGGCATAAGCATCAAAGCTGGTCCCGGAATTTGGGTTCGAATTAACTTGCTCCCATTGATGGGGAACTCCAAAAGCGATCATATATTTCCAATGCTTGGGTACTTCATAACTGCCGCGCTGCTTTGATCCCCTTAAGCTGTGATTGTAGCACCAGTCAGGATTCAACTTGGCAATACCCACCATACTTGCACCAAAGTGGTAAGTCACCTTTTTGATCAGCCGGGATGCATGCTTTGAGCTTTTAAATGGAACCGGGTCGGGTAAGGGACGACCGTAACCCCGTGAAAAATCAGAAATTTCAGGTGGTTGAGATATTCGTTCTGATGTACCCCAGGCACCTGACCAGGCTTCGATCAGGGTGTAATAATCGCCGTACTTCTTAACATCTTCTGACTTTTTTGGCAGTATTGATTCAATACGTAGTTTATCCAGATCGTATATCTCTGGAAACTCACGATAAAAACTCTGGAGAGGCTCTGATATGTGTTCGATCGGTGGAAAAACAGGCTTTTCGGGTCCCATGTTTCGTTGCCCAGAATCCCCTTCAGGCACTACATCACGTACAAAATCATCAGCAGGGTTCATCTTTTCTTCCTCGGCTAGCTGTCTGAATTTTCTCATATCCCTGGAGATATACCCATTGCGTCCAAAAGCTGATTCGACGTTATCGCAACGTCGCTGTATGCCTACCTTCTCATATGGCTTTCCTTTCATGACCAGTTTTGTGCGATCAACAAACTGGGTATTCTCACCCTGATGTTGCCAACCGGTATGCGTAGTTGGGTCCTTACCAGCTGCCAGACCAGCTCCGGCTACTGCTCCGATTTGAATTCCAGCTGCCACAGCACCAGAGGCTTTCAGGAAGTTTCGCCGAGTAACTTTGTTTTTATCTTCTGCCATGCTATTTTAGTTTTTTAGCCACTCCAAGGGCTAAATCAATTTCTTTGCTTGAGTTGTAAATGTGGGTACTATAGCGAATAAAACCACCATCGGGTCCTACAGGTCGAGGCTGTAGCTTATGGGATTCCCACATGGCTTTTCTTAGTTCCTCACCCGATTTACCTTTGACTCCCCACGCGGTCATTCCGGCTGATAATTCAGGATGTACCGACGTGTTGATCCGAATGAAATCAAGTTTTTGCAACTCATCCCTCAGGTAATCACCCAAAAATTTTATTCTCTGGGTTACTTTTTCATTTCCGATCCCCAGGTGAAAATCAACCGCTGCTTCATACCCTTTCATTAAAGCTTCATTGCCAGTGCCACGCTGGGTAAAGCGAAATCCCTGATCGTCGTGATTGTTCCAGGTTCCACTGGGCATCGATGGATCAATTCGGGCCGACAATTCAGGCTTGATAAAAAGGAGCCCTGAACCGGCAGGCGCCAATAGCCATTTATGTGGGCTAGTAAAATACGCATCACATCCCAGATCTTGCATATCGATTCGAATATGTCCAATAGTTTGTGCTCCGTCGATTACTGTTAAAATTCCTTTGCTCCTGGCTAGCTCACAAATCGCTTTTATTGGCAATATTTCGCCTGTTCCCGAAATGATGTGAGGTAATGCAATCACCTTGGTTTTGCGGTTAATGGCACCGGCAACTAAGTTGATGATCTGTTCAGGATTTTTAATCGGTGACTCAATCGGTATTTGTTTGATCACAATCCCATCACGTTTAGCCCGAACTTCCCAGCCACTTTTACCGCCAGTATGTTCCATATTGGTTTGAATGACTTCATCGCCCTTTTTCAGATCGAGGCCGAATGCCATTGTATTCATACCCATGTGTGCATTTTGTATCAATGACAGGTTTTTAGCATCGGCATTAATGACACGGCCCAGTTTCTCACGCAAACTCAGGTAAGGGAAGTATCCACTCAATAGATCCTGGCCACCTTCAGACCAATCTTCACGAGCGATGCCTATGGCGATCTGTTGAAGATGAGAAACCATGGCATGAAGTACTGGTGTAGGTGTAGCTCCAATGGTGCCCGTATTTAAATAGGCCTCATCATGTGGTATCATAAAAAACTCACGAATCAATTCCCAATATTTCGGATCTTGCGCATCCGGTAGGGAAGGTGGTACATCAAAACTCAATTCCCCACTTGCCTGAACAGCAGCTGGTAGACCCAGTAGCATGAGCGATGAAGCCCGCAAAAAATGACGACGCGTGTTCATGGTATATCTAGCTTAGTTTCAAACGAATTTACGAAATATCTCACGGGATATTTTTATTATCTTAAAAACCTGTTCCTAAACATAGTACCCATGGCACACCATACGCTGAAATCTGGGCATCAGAAACTGGTTAATCGCATCAACAAGTTCCCACAAGGGGCACCTCCTTCGGCATTGCTGTATAAAATTCTGGACATGCTGTTTACCGAACGAGAGGCTAAACAGGTATCACAGTTACCACTAAAACCCTTTTCTGCGACCAAAGCACAGAAAATCTGGAAACTGAATGAGGCAGAAACCCAAAAGACTTTGGATAATTTGGCTGAACGTGGATTGTTGGTCGATATTGATCGCAACGGAAGTTCAGTCTATGCCTTACCTCCTCCCATGGCCGGATTCTTTGAATTCAGCATGATGCGATTGCGCAAGGATATTGACATGAAAGTCTTGGCTGAGCTGTTTTACCAATACATCACGGTTGAAGAAGACTTTGTTAAGGCATTATTTACAGTGCGAGAAACCCAGAAGGCACGTACTTTTGTAAACGAAGAGGCGCTGTCGAGTGATC
>CAYUGX010000338.1:0-5007 GCA_964444375.1 uncultured Porphyromonadaceae bacterium
CAAAAGCTATTTTCAATGATAAAAGATGAATCCCTCTCAGCCGAATGGATTTCTGCATATTCCTGAGCAAAACGGACACTCATTCCTGAGCAAAACGGACAGCAATTCCTGGCCAAAGCGGACAGCAGTTCCTGCGTAAAACGGACACGGATTCTTGAGGAAAGCGGACAGCCGCCGCTTTTGATTGCGGACGGTGATTCTTGCTGAAAACGGACACTTTCAATTACATCCTTCATTTTCCACGGAATATCAGTATCTCTGCTGGTTTTAATAACCAACAAGATACACCAGATGCCAAGAAAAAGAACCAACGTGGAAAAGATCAGAGAGATATTACGACTTAGTCAGGAGTTAAAATTTAGCATCCGACAGATCGCTGAAGCTACCCAGGTCAGTAAAACCAGTGTAGGAGAATATCTGGCAGAATACAAACGTTCCGGATTAAGTTACCAGGATGTTTTAGAGATGAACGATCTGGAGCTTGCCGAAGTATTTGAGAAGCGAAATAAGACAGTTAATCCGATGTATGAGGACCTGTCTAAGGAGTTCCCCTATTATGAGAAGGAGTTGGCCCGTGTCGGGGTAACTCTTTATTTGCTTTGGGAGGAATATAAGGAGCGTTTTCCAGACGGATTTAGTTACTCCAGGTTTTGTCATCACTACCGTATGTGGGAGAGCAAACTGAAAGCCGGGATGCGTATAGAGCACAAATCCGGAGATCTGATATATGCAGATTTTACGGGTAAGAGAATGCATTATGTAGATCCGGATACAGGTGAAGTCAAACCGGCAGAGATGTTTATTACGATCCTTGGCGCCAGCCAATTGATTTATGTAGAAGCAGTAAACAGTCAAAAGCTGGAAGACTGGATCTGGGCCAATGAGAATGCCTGGCGTTACTATGGTGGAGCCACTCGGGGGATCTGTCCTGACAATTTAAAATCAGCAGTTACAAAGGCGTGCAATTATGAGCCATTATTAAATGAGACTTATGATGATCTTGCCCGGCATTACAATACAGTTGTTCTTCCCACCCGGCCTGCGAAGCCCAAGGATAAAGCTTTGGTTGAGAATGCAGTAAGGATCGTTTACCAAAGAATCTTTGCCAGGTTAAGAAACCAAACGTTCTTCTCTTTGGGGGAGTTAAATGAAGCTGTATGGGAAGAGCTTGAAGAAGTAAATAACGCCCGGTTCCAACGCCGGGATATTAGCCGCCGGCAACTGTTTAATGAAATAGAGAAGAATGAATTACAAGCACTTCCAAGCGAGCGGTATGAGATCCGTCGTTACCAGGTATCCAAAGTTGAATTTAACCACCATGTTTACTTGAGAGAGGACAAGCATTACTACAGCGTGCCCTATCAATATACTGGCCAGAAAGTCAAGACTCTGTATACCGACAGGAATGTTGAGATATACAAAGACAATGTTCGTATAGCCCTGCATAAAAGGAACCGTCATGCATATGGTTATACAACTGAAAAAAGCCATATGCCTGCAGCACATCAATTTGTTGACGGATGGAATACGGATCGTTTTGTAAAGTGGGCCTCGAAGATGGGTGGTTCTGTCGAGATCTTTATCGAGCGTCTGCTTGACAGCAAGGAACATCCGCAACAGGCATTTAAGTCCTGCATGGGAGTATTGAACCTAAGCAAAGGGTATAAGCCGGAAGATCTGGAAACAGTATGTAGCAGGGCTGTTGAATATAACTGTATCTCATTGAAGTTCGTCAAGAACTCATTAAAGAATAACATCCATAAAACAGAACATGAAAAACCAATAGAAATAAAACTTCCTTTTCATCAGAACATACGGGGAAAGGAGAATTACAAATAATCAAACCTCTAAACACAACAAGTTTATGAATCAAACAGCAACAATGCAGAAACTTGAGGAGATGCGCTTGAGTGGGTTCTCTAGAGTTTACCGGGAAATGCAGGAATCAGGAATGAACAAAGACTTTACCATAGATGAAGTCATTGCCCATCTTGTTCAGGCAGAATGGGATGACAGATATAATCGGCGATTAGACCGACTTATAAAAAATGCCAAGTTCCGATACCAGGCAAGTGTGGAGCAAGTAGATTATATTGCAAAAAGGAGCCTGGATAAAGTTCAGATGTTACGCTTATCATCCTGTGAGTGGATCAAAAGAAAACAAAGCATAATCATATCCGGCTCCACTGGCCTGGGGAAAAGCTTTTTGGCTTCGGCTTTGGGCCACCAGGCTTGTCAGCATGGATATAAAGTATATTATCGCAATTGCTCAAAACTGTTCGATCAGCTGAAGATGGCTAAAGCAGATGGCAGTTACGTAAGTGAAATTAACCGGATAGAAAAACTTGATTTGTTAATCCTGGATGATTTTGGACTCAAACCACTTGAGAACAATCAAAGACTGATCCTGCTGGAGTTACTTGAAGACAGGCATGGGAAAAGATCAACGATTATCACTTCACAGATGCCAGTGCAAAGCTGGTATGATGTTATTGGAGAGCCCACAATCGCTGATGCTATCCTGGATCGATTAGTGCACAGCTCTCACAGAATCGAGCTTGATGGAGACTCTTTAAGAGAGAAATATAAAAATGACTAATTTTAGAAAATTATAAGGCGAAAATGAGCGATGTAGAAAGTGTCCGTTTTCGTCGGGATCAAGTGTCCGTTTTCAACGGGAACAAATGTCCGCTTTCAGCGGGATCAAGTGTCCGAAATCACAGGAATATGCACCTTTCTGAGAAAAGAAAAAAATACAGCAAAGATCCGGCCATAATGGAAGCCATGATTTTTGCTTTGTATCTCTTAGAACACCTTAAAAATACGGGCCTGGAATTCACCTTCAAAGGCGGAACAAGCCTTATTCTATTATTGAAAAAACCAAAGAGGTTCTCTGTAGATATCGATATAACGCTCAAGCCCGAAGTAACCAAGAAGATCTTAGAATCACACCTGTCAAAGATCCCGGCATCAAGTGCTTTTACTGAGATGAAATTAGATGAGAGAAGAAGCTATAAGGATGGTATCCCAAAAGCTCATTATAAGTTCATCTATAAATCAAACATCAGCACCAAGGATAAAGAAGGGAATCTAATATCAAATCCTGAGCGAGAGATTCTACTTGACGTTGTTTTTGAAGAAGATCGATATCCAATTACAATTAAAAAAGCTATAGAGACAGAATGGCTTATCCAGGAAGGTGAATCCGTGAAGGTCAATATGCCTAACATAGATTCAGTTACTGGTGATAAGTTGACAGCTTTTGCCCCAAATACAACTGGAGTACCTTATGGCCTTGAGAAGGAAAAAGAGATTATGAAACAATTATTCGATATTGGAAGTTTATTCGATGATATGTCTGATATCGAAGTAGTAAAACAGTCATTTTTAGCCATAGTTAGATCCGAGATTGAATACAGACCAGAAAAGAAAATCGAATCTTCCGAACAAGTGCTTCAAGATATTATCGATACATCACTGTTGATTGCTGGAATTACTCAACTATCCAAAGATGAAAAGGATCTCGCTCTGAAAGAAATCTACACCGGAATAAACCAGTTCAAACACTATCTTTTTGAAGGTACCTTTGGATTATTGGAAGCTAAGGTAGCAAGTTCAAAAGCTGCCCTTATCGCAGCCATCATATTGAAAGATTCTCAGGCTGAGATTCCAAAATTTGATCCGGATCTCCCGATCAAAGACTATTTGATAACAAATCCGGATTTCAATTATTTAAATAAACGCTTGAAATTTGTTGAAAAGGGTGAAGCTCTTTTCTATTGGTTTCATTCACTAAAAATTTTACACCCAGAACAATAATATTCTGAATCCTTTGGGCAATATATCGTGGTTTTATATTGCATCTATGCTCTCGTAAAACGCCTTTAAATGCTTCTCAATTATCTTTTTCTTTTGCTGTAAATTAAGTTTTCGCTTATAGTGTTTCAGAATCTTAACATCAGTATGGTCAGTAAATTGAATTATTAACTCATCTGCCAATCCCAAATTTGCCAAATAGTTTATAAAAGTCTTTCTGGCTGTAAAAGGGGAAAATACTTCATGTAGCTTATGTGGAACTGTATCCCTGTCAGGATTTAATTTAGTATTGGGTTCTTCGATAATACGATCCCACTTGAAATGCCGTGCAACTTCTTTGAGCTTCTCCCGATATATATGAATTGGCATGAATTCCGGAAGTCCATCTGGATATTTCGACAGCACTTTCAATACTTCCGGTAAGTAAGGGTTCTTAGATATTCGCTTGTTCTTACTGCGAAAAAAACTAATACTATCATTATAAAATCGAATCCCTCCATTATATAATTCTGTTGGCCGTAATCCCCCCGCAAACATCTGGATAATGTACATGTCAACTGCAAGTTGTTGCTGCTGATCTTCTAAAGAGGTCTGTAGAAGCTGTTCAATTTCTTCATACTCTAATGTGAATTCGATTTTTGTGAAATTATCAGTATTCGTTTTTCTACTAATGAAATCTGATGCTTTGAAAAGGTCAGTGTTGATTGCTTTTATCGAAATAATTCTTGCTTTCTGTAGAATCCGAATGTATTGCTTTAAAACTTTGACCAACTTTTGAAATGAGGCTGCCTTATACCCTTCTCGTTTTGCAGAAACAAATGATTCCTGGAAGCTCATTATGTCAAAAGGTGAATATCCACGAATGTGTGTTTTCGGGAATCCATGTTTAGCCTTATAAGACAAGAATCCCTCGACCCATTTTAAATTAAAATCCTTGGTCGATCTACTTACCGACTTCCCATTAAAGATGTAATCAGTAAGCTGAAATATTAACTGTTTGTATGAGTCAGGGACGAATGGGTCTCCATTTTTTGAGTTCACTGACCAACAATAGCCAAATGCTTCAATAATGCTATTCCTGTCGAATTTACCTTTTGCATATCGCTCGTTGAGGGTCATCTTACTGACTACCCTTCTCTCCTTTTCTATTGACAAATCAATCCCGACTGAATCCTTGATATTGTCAATATC
>CAYUGX010000339.1:0-4971 GCA_964444375.1 uncultured Porphyromonadaceae bacterium
ACAAAGATAATAAAAAATTATCATTGCTATATTATATTGGAATCGTTATACTAGTCCTCTTCAATCCTATTTCTGAAAAATTCATCTCGTACCTGTTCATAAGTTCTGAGGGCCCTGACCAAGCCATACAATGCCAGAGCCACGCCAAAGATTGTTCTGATGGCAATATTTATATGAACAAACAGAGGCGAGAAAATGAAATACATTCCAAAACTTATATAGAAGAATATCATGAATATTCCGAAAATAATCTTGATCCGCTGGAGTAAATTATTGGTATTCAATTGCTTGAAGGTAATTAGAATGAATATAAGGTTAACAAATATAATAATTCTGGAGGCCATGATTATGGATACACGAAATAAATTTACAGGATTAATACAAATAAATGTACAAACGTTTGTGCAATTGAGCGATATTTCCTATTTTACTTAAGAAATTCGATGCATTGTTTACCTGCGATAGTAATTATATAAATATTTGTAACTGTTTAGGTGGCTCTCAAAAGTAAAGAAAATTCGGGGTTATCAACAGTTGGTGAACCGATTTGTCTTTCGATTTTTCCGGGATCTCCAGAATGAAGTGATATCAACATTTTTTTGTATTGATCTTTATAAAAAGGGTTTCAAATATTTGATATTCAGGATATGAGTGTTGTAGTTTTGAAAGAAAAACAGATTGTTTTCCGATCAAGTCATATCCGAGCTTACCAGGAAAGTTGAGTTTCTTTTGCATCGCCACACTCAGATGGAGAAAGAGAATCAGATGATAAAGAAAGAGAGCCGGGAGCTAACAAAACGTATTGATCGGCTGGAACCACTTGCAGAGGAAAACAAGGATCTACGCCAGGAGAATGCAGAGCTCAAAACGGCCTATGCGGGGGCGGTTGAAGAGATTGCGGATTTGGAAGCAAAAATTGCAGATTTAAAAGCTCAAATAAACAGCAACAGCCGGAATAGCAGTAAGCCACCATCGAGTGATGGTTACCAGAAGAAGCCTGCTTTCCCGAGAAAAAAGAAGGGGAAACAGGGAGGCCAGCAGGGCCATAAAGGAAGGACTCTGCAACAGGTGGAACATCCGGATAAGATTGTCACTCATAAGCCTGGCCCATGTAGCTGTGGTCACGTGTTCAATGAAGATGAATTGTGTGTAGCAGAAACCCGCCAGGTTTTCGATTTACCCCAACCGAAGTTGGAAGTAACCGCACATCAACTGCTAAAGGGCCAATGTCCGGAATGTGGGCAATGGCATAAGGCCAGTGCTCCTGAGGGGATCAATGCTCCTGTTCAGTACGGTCAAGGCGTAAAAGCTCTTACGACACTGCTGAATGTGGACTACAGGATCCCTTTCAAAAAGATACAGGTATTGTTCAGTGACCTGTTCGGGTATGCCATCAATGAATCCACGGTATATTCCGCCTCGAAGCAATGCTACAAGAGGCTTAAAGAGCCCATGGAGATCATCAAATCAAAGATCATTGAGGCCATGACCGCCCATGCCGATGAGACCGGGATCCGTGTAGAAGAAATGTTACGTTGGCTGCACGTTGCAACTACAGAGTTGTATACTTACCTTTTCGTACATGAGAAACGAGGGAGGCTTGCATTGGAAAGCGAGCAATCCATTCTGGATAAGCTTTCCGGATGGCTGGTGCATGATTGCTGGGGTAGTTATTTCAACTTCAACGAACTGCATCATGCCCTTTGCGGGGCACATATACTCAGGGAACTGGAAGGACTGTTCGAGAACGAACAAAGCAAGTGGGCCCGAGTTTTTAAGACCTTCCTGATGCATGTCTTTGAGATGCCCCTTGAGGAAAGGATCCGACGACGGCAGCACATTGAATCCAGATATACCCTGATCTGCGGTATGGGTGAAAAGGCCGAACCCCCGCCAAGAAAGACTCCGGGAAAGAAGGGCCGTTATAAACGAACCAAAGGAAGAAATCTCGTGGAACGTCTGATTAGGGAAAAAGAGGCTGTACTTGCATTTGCTTTCAACGAAGAAGTACCCTTTACCAATAACCTGGCTGAACGAGATGTCAGACCAGCCAAGGTCAAACTAAAAGTATCCAATTGCTTCCGCACTTTCGAAGGGGCAGAAATCTATGCCCGGATCGCAAGCTTTGTTTCAACGGCCCGGAAACACGACCGTAACATCTATACCGAATTATGTACTACCTTTAGTGGACACAATTTCTTGACAGGGTAGGATACCCCGCCAACCAGTTACGAAAAAGCAATGAAATCAGAAAGAGTTGAGATAGAATTATATCCTTATGAGTTCGAAGCGTTAAAGGTGAACAGGATGATCAGCGATATGTGCGGTCGGTATTTGAAATCAGTAGAGAAGCGTGGTGACTATGTCGTGCTTGACCTAACTATTCAAGAAGCAAATGATTTGGCTGGTTGGGTAGCTGCTGAGGCAAATCACGCGAAAAGCGATCAGGAAAGTGAGCTCCTTAATTCTGCTTGTGATGCAATAGAAGCGAATATTTAGATTTCACAATAGGGTAGTATACCCTGGTAAACAGTTACAAATATTTAACCGGTAATGCATAATAAAGGGAGGCCTGCAAACCCTGAATTCAAATAGCAATCATATTTTTTTTGTTAGATGGCGAAAAGCAATAAAATTCTTGTAATTGGAAGTTCGAATACGGATATGGTTATTAAAACCTCTCGATTTCCATTGCCAGGTGAGACGATACTTGGAGGTAATTTTTTCATTAATCAGGGTGGGAAGGGTGCCAACCAGGCAGTTACCGTGGCTCGTCTTCAGGGTGACGTGGACTTCATTTGCAAAACGGGGGACGACCTTTTCAGGGAACAGTCTGTTAAACTCTTCAAAGAAGAAGGCATTAATACTGAATGGATATTGACCGATAAGGAAAATCCATCAGGAGTTGCTATGATTCTGGTTGATGGGGCAGGAGAGAACAGTATTGTAGTTGCTTCGGGAGCAAATGGAAACCTGACTGGAGAGGATATTGATCAGGTTGCAGAGGTTCTGGACCGTGCGGATTTCATACTTATGCAACTGGAAATTCCGATAAAAACGGTAGAACACGTGGTTAATTTTGCCCATGAGAAAGGTAAAAAAGTAATTCTGAATCCTGCACCTGCTGCAAAGCTGCCTGATACACTGTTTAACAAACTATTTCTTGTCACTCCAAATAAAATTGAAGCAGAACACCTTTCCGGTGTGAAGATCACAGATACGGAGTCCTTACAGCAAGCTGCCAGGGTTATTTTTGAGAAAGGGGTTCAGAATGTGATAATAACCCTGGGCGAGGAGGGAGCATTGGTATATACAGGACAATTTGAACAGGTGCCTGCCGAGAAAGCTGATCCAGTCGATACTACAGGAGCAGGAGATGTTTTTAACGGAGCATTGACTGTAGCTCTTTCAGAGGGGAAAAGCCTGAGTGATGCCGTAAGATTTGCCAATAAAGCCGCAGCTATTTCCATTACCAGGTTCGGTGCAATCCCATCAGTTCCAAAAAGGGATGAAGTGCTTTAGTAAATGAATACTAACAATTAAACTATAGATTATGTTTATCGTAAACAGTTATGTCCTGGCCATTGTTTTTTGTTTTATTACCATGTTATGCTGGGGCTCATGGGGCAACACCCAGAAACTTGCCGGGAAAACCTGGCGTTATGAGTTGTTCTACTGGGATTATGTCACCGGGATTCTGATTTTATCATTAATATCTGCTTTTACCCTCGGAAGTATAGGTGAAGGTGGACGGGGCTTTATTGCTGACCTCGCACAGGCAGATAGCAGGAATATCGGATCTGCATTCCTTGGCGGTGTTGTATTCAATGCTGCCAATATACTTCTTTCTACGGCAATCGCTATTGCCGGGATGTCTGTTGCCTTCCCCGTGGGAATCGGCCTGGCGCTTATTCTGGGGGTTATCATTAATTATATCGGGTCTCAAAAGGGAGATCCATTGTTCCTGTTTATTGGTGTAGGTGTAATTGCCATTGCCATAATAGTCAATGCACTTGCGTATAAGAGAATGTCCTTGGGAAATCAGAAGGTTTCTTCAAAAGGAATACTTGTTTCAATTATTGCAGGTGTGCTGATGTCGTTTTTTTACCGCTTTGTTGCAGCCTCTATGGACCTTGATAATTTTGTTTCACCAGCTGCAGGAAAGATGACACCGTATACGGCGGTATTTATTTTCTCACTGGGAATTTTCATCAGCAATTTCCTGTTCAATACCCTGTTAATGAAAAGACCGATCAGTGGTACCCCAACGAATTACAAAGCTTATTTCAGCGGAAAACTGTCCATTCACATGGTTGGTGTACTTGGAGGAATTATCTGGGGTATCGGAAACTCGTTGAATCTTATAGCAGCTGGAAGAGCCGGGGCAGCCATTTCATATGGACTGGGTCAGGGAGCAACCCTGATTGCCGCCCTCTGGGGGGTATTTATCTGGAAAGAATTTAAAAACTCTCCCAAAGGCACTAATGGTATGCTTGCCATCATGTTTGTCCTGTTTCTACTTGGGATAGTTTTTATTATCTACGCAGGGAAATAAGAGTAAACAAGATGTAAATGAGAATAGAAAAGAACTTTTAGATACTCACATTTTCAATTTGGTTAGGTTGTAAGGTTAGGTTAGGAAGCTGTCTCAGTATCTTGAGACAGCTTCCTAAACTTCGTGGATTAATGAATTGACATCCTCCATTTCGTAAACGAAATGAATTCCAATAGCTTATACAAAGCCATGGGCACTACTACCTCGCGGATTCATGCAGGTTCCTGCTTCCGACCACTACTGCGATTCAATCCACAGGCCATCCCCGTCTGCCCGACGGTTGGTACGTCTCATTGTTTTTCAAGACATTCTCTTGTACTTAATGATGAAAATTATGAAATATCATTGCTTAATGTATAAAAAAAATGTGCCCTTATATCCCGCCCCTGAAGAGAGCGGGTTTTACGGGCAGTTGG
>CAYUGX010000340.1:0-4920 GCA_964444375.1 uncultured Porphyromonadaceae bacterium
GTTCGCCCTTGTAAGCAACAGCAAGTGCAGACACGCCCTGCAGTTCATGACAGGTCCTGACGCAACGCTGACAGCGAATACATTTGCTGTCATCTTTGATTATGGATGGTGAATAGTTATCAATGGTGTGTTTGCCATTAATAAGGTCTATAAACACGTGGTCACCAACCCGGTATTCATGTGCAAGATTTTGCAATTCACACTTTCCGTTTTTGTAGCACTTGGTACAATCGGCGTTGTGTTCTGATAATAATAATTCAATAATATGCTTACGTGCAGAACGTACTTTGGCTGAGTTTGTATGAATTTCCATTCCTTCAGAAACCGGTGTTGCACAAGCTGCAACCAGGTTCTTTGCTCCTGTTTGCTCCACGACACAGACCCTGCAATTTCCAGCGACACAAAGGTCTTGGTGGTAGCAAAGTGTAGGGACTCTGAAATCCAATTTATTGGCCGCATCCAATATCGTTGTCCCTTCTTCAACCGATATTGAGATGTCGTTTATCTTTAAATTGACTGTATAATTACTCATGATTTTCAATTTTAGGCGTCTTAATAGATAATCTCTTCCTTGAAATTATTTACGATGGAAACAAAAGGATTAGCGACCGACTGACCCAACCCACATTTTGCTGAGAGTTTCATTGTTTTCGCTAATTTCTTCAAGTCTTCGAGAAAAATTGGTGGTTTCTCACCTCGCTTAACAGCTTCAATGCCTTTCAATAATTGTTGGCATCCAACGCGGCATGGCGTACACTGTCCGCATGACTCTTCAGTAAAGAATTCAAGATAATCGTGAAGCACGTTATACATTGAGCGCGTACTATTAAACAGCATCATTGAGCCTCCAGTAGGTATTCCCTCATAGCCAATGATCGTTTCATTGAAAAATTTCCGTGGAACGCATCCTCCGGAAGCACCTCCAACCTGAACGGCTTTTGTATCACCATCACCAAACTCCTCAACAAAACTCTCAACTGTCATACCCAATTCCAGTTCAAAAATTCCGGCACTTGGGGTATCACCTGAGATTGAAAATACTTTGGAACCTCGTGAGTCTTTTGTACCCAGCGCCTTAAATTTTTCAGCACCGAGACGATTGATCATGCATGCATAAACTAAGGTTTCTACATTATTGATCACAGTTGGTTTGCCCATGAAACCAGAGACGGTAGGGTAAGGAGGCTTGTTTCGTGG
The DNA here is from genome assembly GCA_964444375.1 of uncultured Porphyromonadaceae bacterium. Classification (GTDB taxonomy): domain Bacteria; phylum Bacteroidota; class Bacteroidia; order Bacteroidales; family UBA12481; genus JABHCC01. The sequence goes on from CAYUGX010000340.1 coordinate 1,198, forward strand.
CTCTCCACGCTTACCTTCCATAGACTCAAATAAAGCACTTTCCTCGCCACAGATATAGGCTCCACTACCTGATCGTATTTTTATAGTAAAATCCAACCCAATCTTCTTCATGGCTGCGTTGAAGTCAACGAGCTTATTGTTCAGTTTCTCAAGCAAGAAGTTATACTCACCCCTCAGATAAATATAGCCTTCTCTGGATCCTATGGTATATCCGCAAATTGCCATACCGGCAAAAACCTTCTCAGGAACACAATCAAGAATCTCACGATCTTTAAAGGTTCCTGGCTCGCCCTCATCGGCATTACAGATTACATATTTCTCATAGCTGTCTTCATTGCGGGTAAATTTCCATTTTAGTCCCGTAGGAAATCCTGCCCCTCCTCTTCCTTTCAATCCAGAATCAATCATATCCAGAATAATCTCATCAGGATTTCGCTTGATTGACTTCTCGACAACTGATACCGGATCTATACCTTCAGTAAGGAAGATCAGGTCAACTCGTTTCATAATATTATTTTCCATCGTCGTCATTTTTCAAGTTATATGCCTGCTGTTAATTCTTTTTATACTCTTGGACAATCTCAACTGCTTTCTCAGGGTTCAGCTCTGGATAGACATCGTCATTCACCAGCATCACAGGTCCTTTGTGGCACCAGCCCAGGCAATTCGCTGTTAACAAAGTGAATTTCTTGTCAACGGTAGTCTCTCCGACTTCAATTTTCAATACCTTTTTCAATGCTTTCAGCACCTCATGTTTTCCAGCCATGTGGCAAGAAATGGTTTTGCAAACGCGAATGACATACTTCCCTCTTGGAACGGTATCTAAAAAAGTATAAAAGCTTGCTGTCCCAAACACTTCAGCTGTTGATAGATCAAGTGTTTCGGCAACAGAAATCATATCCTCATCTTCGAGGAAATTCTTCTCCTGAACAATCGCCTGGAGAATTGGCATCAGGGCATCCCGCTGGGTACCATACACCTTCACAGCATCCCCAATAATTTTCTGAACATCAGCCATTTTAGAATAAGTTTTGATAGTTATATTCGTAACATTAGTGTTATTTCTTTCACAATCTAATCGCTGATAAAATTAGAGCCGGAGTCAGGAAGGAACCATGACTAATAACAGACTAAAACATGATTAAAATCAACTAATGAATTGTCGCTAGCCAGCATTCGCCTGCTTGGTACCAGCAGGTGATTCTTTGCCAATAGTCGATTCTGTCAGGTCGATGGTAGGTATATCGTTTGAGGCAGGAAGTGTAAAATAGAAACAAGATCCAACATCTTTCTCAGTTTCAACCCAGATCTCTCCTCCCATGGCTTCAACAAGCATCTTGGCCAGAGTCAATCCCAGCCCCATTCCCCGATACAAATGCTGAGAAGCTAATGAGCCTTGTCTAAACCATTCGAAAATTGATTTAAGCTCTTGCATTTCCATGCCGATTCCCGTATCACTTATAGAAAACTGGATTCGATTGCGATCGTATCGCCTTACACCTATAGCAATACCACCCTCCTCAGTAAACTTGATTGCATTCTCGATCAGACTTTGCATAATCTGACTAAAGCGATGCTTGTCAGCAAGAAAATGTAATTTTCTTGCTTCATCATCTATATCCAGACCAATCGTCAGGTTGAGTTTATTACTGGTCTTCAATTTGTCGTGGGCAAACTCCACCAAATTGGTGATTTCAGTGTTTACCGACTGTATGTTTGTTCTGAATTGAACTTCACCCGACTGGATTTTTGACAATTCAAGGATGCTGGAGATCAGTGTGAGGAGGTACTGCGTATTGTCAATCACCTGGGTTGAGAAATAATCACGTTCATCGTTTGTGATTTCATCCTGACCAATAAGTTCAGCGAAACCCACAATTGCATTCATGGGGGTACGAATTTCATGAGACAGATTTGCCAGAAATGCTGATTTTAAACGATCTGATTCTTCAGCTCTTTCTTTTGCGTGTATCAGCTTGGCTGCCGTTTCATTCGATGCCATGGCCATAGATAGGTGCTCTGAAACATATTCAAGCAATTCCTGATCAGTTTTATCATAGGTCAATTCAGGCTTAAAGCTTTGAACCACTAGCACACCTATAACCACCGATTCGTTTAATAGAGGTACACCCAACCAGCTGATGGGAGGAATTCCATTCAAATTATACTCATCACGTTGCACCATCCCCAAAATATCTTCACGGCTAAGTAGTTGGGATTGCTTTTTGTGTACAATGAGCCTACTCAAGGATTCTTTAACCACAAATGAATGCTCATTTGGCTGTGCATTAGTGTCGTAAAGCGCGGTAATCTGATGGTTGTTTTGAGTCATCTTGCCGACATAAAAAATGGATACATCCATCACCGATGCCAACTGCTGGTGGATATAGGATAAAACTTCTTCTAAACTGTGGTGTCCATTTACATAAGTGGATACCCGGTACAATATGGTTCTAACCTTATCAGCATAGCGTCTTTCAGCAATTTCCTCACTAAGACGTTGGTTGGTTTCTCTTAAATGTTTGGTCTGCCGATTAACCTGATTATCCAAATTAGCTCGAATCTCCTCTAAGGCTCTGGTGGTTTTAATATGCATGCTAACCTCTCTCTTCAATGATTGATTCATATGAGAAAGGTTATCCCAATTCAGAAAGTTTCGAACTCTGGCGTAGAAAATTACCCGAGATATCACAAAAAATACGCCGATAATCAAAAGGTATACGGCATAGGGTGAATGGTCAACCATCCAAATATCGACTAGAATAAAGGGTGCCAAATATTGAATGGTGATCAGGAGGGCTGTAAGACAAACCAACTCAACCAGGGAATAGTAAAAAACCGTAAAACCTATGAAGATAATACACATGAATAACCAATCTCCAAGCCCCTGAAATGGATCGGTAAAGGTGATCCAAATAGCCCAGGTCATGACAAATAGGTTATAAATTATGATGAGACCTGACAAGGAAATTGAATAGTCGAAAGACTCACGCCTGTTGGCGCGATGGCTGATTATAAATGCGAAAACGGACAGCAGGACGATAAAGGCATTAATGGCAAAGAAAACAAAGATTGATAAGGAGTCAGGAAACGACTCGTAACTGGGGTGAAATACTAAAATACCAGCACTGAGCATGACAAAAAATGCACTTAACAATTCAAATCTTTTGAGATTTGACCGTTGATTTTCCATCATGAAATCAGTGAACATTCCCTCTTCAATAACCGGGAAAGTTACGCCAATCCACTTACGTATTTTGAGCCAACCAGCCATGTATCACAATTTCCTAAAAAAAACAAAATGTAAGGGTTACCTTTTGCTCAGTTTCAGGATTAATAATTGGTACACATGTGAATCATAGCCAGTCTATGATAAACAAACTTAATTTATTTTTGATAAATTACAAAAAACGGCTTGCAAACAGCCGTTTTTTTTTGACCAACATCAAAGACGATTCATTATTCTACCAGATCCAACTCCTCAATTAGGTGAGATGCACCTGCAAATTTATCCACAATGAACAAGGCATAGCGAATATCAATGGATATATTTCTGCACATGTCAGGATCGTACATGGTATCACTCATGGTTCCCTCCCAATTTCTATCAAAGTTGACACCGATCAAATGGCCCTCTGCATTTATAACCGGACTTCCTGAATTACCTCCAGATGTGTGATTTGATGCAATAAAACAAACGGGCATCTCCCCATTTTTTCCGTA
>CAYUGX010000341.1:0-4884 GCA_964444375.1 uncultured Porphyromonadaceae bacterium
GCATTGAAAACCTATCTAACATACCCGGTTCTGTTGGTGCTGCTCCGGTTCAAAACATTGGAGCCTATGGTGCCGAAGTCAGTAATGTAGTAGCAGCTGTCTTTGTTGTTGATCCCAAGTCAAAACGATCATTTTGGATTGAAGGCGAAGCCTGTCAATTTGGGTACAGAACTTCGATCTTTAAACTAAGGGATTATCAAAACCTGATTGTTTGGCGAGTCAGATTCAAGCTGAGTAAGGCAAGTCAGTTAAATCTGAATTACCAAGCATTGATTGATCATTTCGAAAACAAAAACCAACCCGATCAGAAAGCTATCAGAAGGGCTGTTGAGTCAATCCGTTCATCCAAATTACCAGACGTACAAAGTATAGGAAGTGCCGGTAGTTTTTTTAAGAATCCTATCCTGAAACGTAAACAAGTTGATGAATTAAAAATCCAGTATCCAATGATGCCCGTTTTTCGCACAGAGCTACCTGAGGAGCTCAAAATTGCCGCAGCCTGGTTAATCGAAAGTTGTGGGTTTAAAGGAAAGCGGCAAGGAGATGCTGGCGTTTACAGCAAACAAGCCCTGGTATTGGTCAATTACGGAGAGGCGACAGGCGAACAGCTGTATACCTTGTCCACGGAGATCCAGAAAGCAGTTAATGATAAATTCGGGATCTTATTGGAGCCGGAAGTTCTTATTCTGTAGGGGATTCCAAAAAGGGTTTGAGCAATTGTTCAACCTGTCTCATGATTTCATCCAAATGCTCTTGAGTTCTTGCTTCAGCAATAAACCGAAGGTAAGGTTCTGTATTTGAAGGCCTGATATTCATCCACCAATCAGCATAATCTAATCTTAAACCGTCAAAATCCATCAAGTTCAGTGGCTTTTCTTTCGATAAAAAGAATTCAGTAACTGCTTCAATAGCAGCAGCCTTGTTTGTAACCAGGTAGTTGATTTCACCAGTACCCTGATATCGATCAATCACTTTAATGTATTCTGAAACCGATATACCTGTCTGATAAAGCTTGGCCAGTGCCCCAGAAATAAGCAGTGCGGCCAGAATTCCAGAATCAGAATAATAGAAATCTTTAAAATAATAATGACCAGCTAATTCACCCCCAAATAAGCCATCAATAGCTCTTAGTTTTGGTGTGGCAAAGGCACGTCCGACCCGCCAGGTACTCATCTTTGCACCCATTGGTTCAAGGTGTTCACCCACACTTCTTGAACTTCTGATATCCTGCAAAACAGGTACCTTTCTCTGATCTCTCAGGAAGTGTTGCCCTAAAACTGCTATCATCAGATCCGGAGAAATGAATTGTCCATGCTCATCGACAAACATGACCCGGTCGGCATCTCCATCGAAAATGATCCCCAAGTCATAGGCTCCTTCAACTACAGCCTGAGACAAAGCAGCAACATTTTCAATCTCCAAAGGATTTGGATCATGATTTGGGAAGCGACCGTCCGGTTCAAGATTCATGTAATCAGCCTGCTCACCAAAGATGTCTTCGATGAGTAAACCAGCCATCCCATTTGACGCGTCAATGAGTATACTAAACTGCTTTAAATCTGGAATATACTGACTCATAAAGTTCAGGTATTCCTGCCGGATGTCAATAGATCGAATCCCAGGTAGATCGGCAACTGGATTGATCTTTTCAGTCTTCATCCAGTGTTCAATTTTATGCAATCCTGAATTGTAGCCAACAGGCATTGCCTGAGCAGATGAGACTTTTAACCCGTTGTATTCAGCCGGATTGTGTGAAGCGGTTATTTGAACTGAACCCTTCACTCCGTAATGAGCAGTAGCCCAGTAGACCATTGGAGTCGTACACAGACCTAAATCAACAACCTCAGCTCCACCGGCCCGGATGCCTAAAGACAAGGCCTCAAATATTTCATTTGATGATAATCGAATATCGCGACCAACCCAGATTTCATCGGCTTGCAATAATCGTGGCAGAAAAAAACCGATGGCATAGGCATCATCTTTGTTCCAATCACGATTATATACACCACGAATATCGTAGGCTTTAAATGCTTTCATGCTTACCTGATGTTGCGTTCATTTAGTACACGATGGTACCGTCTGGCATTTCTTAGATGTTGGGCATAACTGGAGGCAAATGCATGATAACCCGAAAAATCTTCCTTCGCACAGAAATAGAGGTAATCATTTTTTTCATAGTTCAAACTGGCCTCTATTGCCTGAATAGATGGAATCCGAATGGGGCCTGGTGGTAAGCCCTTGATCCGATAGGTATTATATGGTGACTCCACACGCAAGTGTTTCCGCAGCACACGCTTAATATTGCGGTCGCCTAAAGCAAAAAGTACGGTGGGATCAGCCTGAAGGCGCATACCGCGATTGAGTCGATTGATATAGAGGCCGGCAATTCTTGACATTTCATCTACTTTGAAGGTCTCCTCCTGCACAATAGAAGCCAGGGTGATCACTTCGTTAACTGTCATTCCTGTTTGCTTTAACTTGGCTTGCCTTGTTGGGCCCCAGAAACGTAGATATTCTTGGTGCATTCGATTGATAAAGCTCCGGGCATCCGTATTCCAAAAGAAACGATAGGTATTGGGAATAAACATACCCATCCATTCTTCCTCTTTGATTCCGAGTGAATCCATAATCCCGGGATCTGTCAACACGTGCATCAGGTCAGTAGAATCCGCCTCGATCTGTTTACCAATAACCTCAGCAAGATAGTTAAAGGTTCGCATGGTATTGAACGTTACACGAACCTCATCCTGCATGCCCGATCTGAGCAAGTTAACAAGTGAGTCATTGCTCATTCCAGAATAGACCGCATACCGGCCAGCCTGTAAATGAGCTGGCAGATTCTTCTTTTCTGCCACCCATTCAAAGGCCTTAATGTTTCGATGCCAATCCAATGAATCAAGCATTTTGATCAGGTCGTTATAGTCTGATCCACTCCGAACGTAAATAAAAGATTCATTTTCGGGCATATTCAAAAGCGCTGGCCGATAAATCCATGAATAGAGCATCCAACTCGGAATGGCGGCCCCGATTAGCAAGACAGCGGCAGCCAATAGAATCCATCTTCTCGCTTTCTTACCTGCCATTTCTTAGTTTAATTTTAGCAATGCCTGTTCAATCCTTTGAAGCCCTTTTTCTAAAACCTCCGTTGAAGTAGCATAGGAAAAGCGAATACAATTCGATGCCCCAAATGCCGATCCTCCAACGGTAGCTACTTTAGCTTCATTCAACAAAAACAAGGCCATATCGTTGCAGTCGTTCACGGTGAATCCTTTATAAGACTTGCCAAAATAACTTGAAATATCCGGCAGGACATAAAAAGCACCCTGAGGACACTCGGTTTTGACACCTTGTATTTCACTCATTCGATTGACGACCAGATCTCTGCGTTCAGCAAATATTCTAACCATATTCGGAATAAAAGATTGATCACCAAGCAAAGCTGCCAATGCAGCCTTTTGAGCAATTGAGCATGCGCCTGAGGTATATTGTCCCTGAAGCTTTTGGCAAGCCCTGACGATCCATTCAGGTCCGGCCATAAATCCAATTCTCCAGCCTGTCATTGCATATCCTTTTGACACACCATTTACGATGATTACCTGATCTTTGATCTCTGTGAATGAGGCAATTGTCTCATGTTTTCCCACATAGTTAATATGTTCATAAATCTCATCAGACACAACGAACACATGCGGATACCGGGTAAATACTTTAACCAGGCCAGCCAATTCTTCACGTGAATATATTTGGCCGGTGGGATTTGAGGGTGAGCTAAATATAAACACCTTGGTTTTATTCGATATAGCCTCCTCCAATTGTTCTGGGGTGATTTTGAAGTTCTGACTGATATCTGCCTCAATATAGACAGCCTGTCCTTCAGCCAGTTTAACGATCTCGGGATATGAAACCCAATACGGTGTGGGAATCAAAACTTCATCACCTGGATTCACCAGACTGAGCATTATGTTGGCAATAGACTGTTTACCCCCATTTGACACCAAGACCTCATCAGTAGTGTAGTTGAGCTGATTGTCTCTTTTAAGTTTATGGGTAATGGCCTCCCGGAGATCAAGAAATCCATGCACGGGTGGATAGTGGGTAAAATTGTCGTGTATTGCCTGAAAGGCTGCTTCTTTAATGTGATCAGGAGTATCAAAATCGGGTTCACCGATACTTAGATTAATTACATCAACTCCCTGCTGTATAAGCTCACGACTTCGCTGGTTCATAGCTAAGGTCGCAGAACGGGATAATGCACTTAATCGGTTAGAAACCGTACTCATAACAACTTCTTTTTTTTGGGCATTTTTTTAGAAAAAAGAAAGCGATAAAGGTAATCAATTCCTTTTCTATTGGAAAATAACTAAACTTGCAAAATCCTTAATTCTGCTGGGATGGAAACACTACTGGATATTCTAAAATACATTTTGCCTTCACTTGTCATCGTTTTAGTTCTTTGGCTCTTGTTGAACCAATTCTCAAAAGCCTTTAAATTGCCTTTTGAGCAAGAACGTGCTAGATCAGATGGAAAACAGGTGTTGAAAATGCGCTTACAGGCGTATGAGCGATTGTCTGTTTTTCTCGAACGCATTACTTTAGACAGTCTGTTAATCAGAGAAAACCGTCCAGAGCTGTCGGCCCGGCAATTTCACCAACACCTGGTTGACAGTATACGCTCTGAGTTTGATCACAACCTGAGTCAACAAATCTATTTGAGCCACGACGCTTGGAAAGTTATCCGGATGGCCAAGGAGAACACCATTAAAATGATGAATGGTGCTCTGTCAGCCCTACCTAATGAGTCAACTGCTTTAGAATTGAGCAAACAAATTCTGGATCTACAAATTGAATCAAGCACGTCACCGGCTCAGGCTGCCCTGGAATTTT
>CAYUGX010000342.1:0-4853 GCA_964444375.1 uncultured Porphyromonadaceae bacterium
AAAAAAGATCAAATATTAGTATGGATGATTTGTCGCAGGCATTGGAATTAACTGGTGAGGAACTGGAAGAGGATGAAAAAATTCTTCAGGGTATTGTGAATTTTGGAAACACTGATGTTAGTGAGATAATGAAATCCCGAGTGGATGTGGTGGCTGTTGATATTGCAATGGGGTTTTACGATTTGCTCGAATTAATCAAAGAATATGGCTATTCTAGAATTCCAGTATACATTGGTGACTTTGATCATGTAAAGGGATTATTGTATGTCAAGGATCTTTTGCCCCACATACGAAAGGGCAATACTTTTCGGTGGCAGTCGCTAATAAGACCTCCGTATTTTGTACCAGAAAATAAAAAGATCAATGATTTGCTGGCTGAATTCCAGAAGCAAAAAATCCATCTAGCGATCGTCGTTGATGAATATGGCGGAACCTCTGGCCTTGTTACCCTAGAGGACATATTAGAAGAAATTGTGGGCGAGATTAGCGATGAATCTGATGTTGAAGAGGTCATGTTCGAAAAAATTAATGACCAGACTTTTTTGTTTGAAGCCAAAACGCTATTGAATGATTTTTATAAAGCTGTGAATCTGAAAGAGCCGGTGTTTGACGAGGTGAAAGGTGAAGCAGAAACGCTAGCTGGATTAATTCTTGAGCTCAATGGTGAAATACCTGAGAAAAATGAGCGTTTTAGTTTTCAGGGCTACCAATTTATTGTTGAAGAAGTTGATGAAAGACGGATTACTAAAATTCAGGTCGAGATTCCGGTGTAAGATCGATACACTAACCTGCCTATTTGCCGGATTGTGCATACTTGTTGTGGGATTAACAGGCTGCAATCAATCAATTAGCCCTAAGCCAAAAGCCTATCACCGGATTGCTTTCCCACAAAAATCCTACACCCATTTGTCGAAGGCTTACCCTTTCACCTGTCAGATACCTTCATATGCAGAGGTGTCTGCCTATGCTGGAGATCAGGAGCGGATCCAAAGCGGCGATAATTGGTTAAATGTTGATTTTCCGGAATATAATGCCCATATTCACCTCACATATAAACAGGTATCAAATAATCTGGCAAAGCTAATTGAAGATGCGCATACCTTTGTATATAAGCATACTGTAAAAGCCGAGTCAATTGTTCAAACCCGTTTTGAGAACCCAAAGACCCAGGTGTATGGTGTCTATTACAGAATAAAAGGAAATACAGCTTCAGGTATACAGTTTTTTTGTACTGATAGTATTTCGAACTTTTTACGAGGTGCTTTATATATTGATTCTGAGCCAAATAAAGATTCTTTGGCTCCGGTTATCGATTTTTTGGCTCAGGATACAAAAATGATTATGGAAACTCTGGTATGGCAAAATCCAGCACAGCAGTAATTGATCGATTAACCCAATTCAAATCTGGGCAAAAAGGATTTGCATTGCTCATCGATCCCGATAAGGGAGACGAAGACTATTTGGAGAAATGTGTCGGGTTGGCAAAGGAGACCGATCAGAAAATGTTTCTGATTGGTGGGAGTCTGGTGTTTAACTCAGTAGACCCGGTGTTACTCTACCTGAAAAAGCGAACCAATCTTCCCCTTGTTCTCTTCCCAGGATCCGTGATTCAACTGAGTAAACACGCCGATGCCATTCTGTTTCTTTCCTTAATTTCAGGACGTAATCCCGACTATCTGATTGGAAATCATGTGACTGCTGCACCATTCTTGGTCAGACAAGATGTTGAAGTAGTTCCTACTGGATATATGCTTGTGGATGGAGGCCGTCAGACTGCTGTCGAATACATTAGTCAGACCAAACCCTTACCAAATGACAAGCCGGATATTGCGGTAGCAACAGCACTGGCTGGCGAAATGCTTGGACTTAAAGTCAATTATATGGATGCAGGTAGTGGAGCTGCAAATCCAGTTCCAGGTTCAATTATCAAGGCAGTTTCATCAGCAGCCAAGGGGCCACTCATTGTAGGAGGTGGAATTCGTGATGGTCAGACTGCTTACAATGCCTACGAGGCAGGAGCCAGCATGATTGTGGTTGGGAATAAGATTGAAGAGAATCCAAGTTTTCTGCATGAAATTCAGGAAGCTACACAGGATTTCAATGCCTCTTCAAAAGGCTAGTTAGCCCATTGTATTGAGACAGTATTCCTGCAACTAATCAAATTTTATCGGACTGACGAGGCTGGCATTTGGGAGTGTCCAATTTGTGTATAGACAAATAGTAGGTATTATACTTTGTAGATCAATGGCTTGATTTGATTCACCAGCTGATATATTCCTACCCCAAAAAACTAGCGGAATGTGCTGGTCATAGTGATAGGTAGAGAGATGATCACTAATCGAATTTCCATCCTGAATCCAACCGGGCTGTAACTCCAGCAGAATATCCCCTGAACGGTTTGAATGAAAAGCATTTTGAATTATGCTACCTTCCGGATGTGAAATCATGGCGCTAATCATTCGATCTGCCGGGTATGCCTGTGCTACTCCTTCAAATTGACGCATGAAACGCGCGGCTTGCTCCTGAATTTGAGCAATGGGAATACCTTGTTGGTCAATATGAGTTTGATCCAGGTAGATGTGTTGGTTGATATAACTTTCAACCCAGTAGTTTTCACCATGGATTGCACTTAGAAACGAATTCAGTAATGCCATCGCATTTCTTGCTCTGAAACGTCCGGCTGGTAAATTCCTGTCTTTTGCCATATCTGCATTCCAACTTCCCCCATGGGTAGCTGTGAAGACTAGCAAACAGTTTTCCTGGCCCACCTGTTCTCCAATAACATAGAGCAAATGTTGTATTTCCATGTCCAGCCGCACCAATGCATCCATAAACTCCCGACTCTCGTATCCATAATTTTTGTGTATCTGGTGCAAGGCCGTAAAGGTTATGGCCAGATAATCAGTTTCATCATCCAATCCCAACTGTTCATTGTACAAGGCTGCAATACTAAAGTCTCCGGTGAGGGTGTTTCCAAAGGGTGTATTTGACAAGACCTCATATTGCCCTTGAGTTGCCTGTCGAGTCATTCTTTTTATCCGGTAGGGAAAACTGATCCGATCACCGTACATGCCTACCTCGAATTGATTGTTATCTGGCTCAGCAAGCACATAGGCTGATTCAGGTAATATGAGATCCCATTCCTGATTCGTGTATTGGTCAGGATGATTTCTGTTGTTAAAATCAATAACCCATTCGGGTAATTTCGAAATTATGGTTTTGTTGCTAATCCAGTTACCAGAATAAGTGTCAAACCAGTAACTACCATGACTTAAGTGACCTGCTGATAAAATGGCCCCATCTGGTTCAAGGCTAACTGAAATCACTTTACCCAGTTGATTCATGGCTATTTTATCAGCCAAGGTGGTAGTCAAAAAGTGTTTTGCACTGTGCTTACTCCTGTGTCCAGAAGAGCCAATGGGCTGGGCTAAATAGTCTTCGGTGCTGAAGATTTCTTCTTTTTTGAGCCGATCGTACCACGATTCCCCAATAATACCATGAATCGAAGGAGGTACACCTGTTGATAATGTGGCCAATGCAGAAGCCCGGCTCGGCAAGGCATGCCCAACAGAGGCGTTCAGACAGCTAAAACCCTCTGCGAAAAGACGTTTAATGCCACCCGGACTCAAAGATTCATCGTAGCGATCAATCCAGGACGGGCTAAGCGGATCAACAGTAATGACCACCACTAATTTCGGCTGGGGTAGGGAGTCAGTACCGGCATATACCGGTTTGAAAGCAAAAAAGATGAGGCTAAGAAGGAGTATTTGTCGACTGATCATGGAATTTAAACATTGAAGCGAATGTGAAGAATGTCTCCGTCTTCAACAACGTAATTTTTCCCCTCAATATACAATTTTCCTGCATCTCGACAGGCTGATTCAGATCCTAAAGTCATGAAATCAGTGTATTTCATCACTTCTGCACGAATAAATCCACGTTGCAAATCACTGTGGATCACCCCTGCAGCCTCAGGTGCAGTCGATCCTTTTCGTATGGTCCAGGCTCTTACTTCTTTCGGACCAGCGGTGAAAAATGTCTCAAGATTGAGGAGGTCATATGCAGAGCGGATAAGTTTATTAACTCCTGGCTCCTCAAGGCCCAAATCTTCCAGAAAACCCTGACGGTCTTCTTCCTCTTCTAATTCAGCGATTTCAGATTCTATGGCTCCTGCTAAGAGCAATATCTCAGTTTCTTCACTTGCAACAGCCTGATTGAATGCATCAACATAGCCGTTTCCATTGACTGCTGAATCTTCATCCACATTGCATACATACAAAACAGGTTTTACAGTTAATAAAGCCAACTCATCAATGAATTGTGTGATGTCAGGTCCCAAATCCAGGGTTCTCAAATTCTTGAAATCTTCGAGATGTGCTTTGCATGTATTCAGGGCTTCCATGGCTTTCTTTGCTTCTTTGTCACCCGATCTCGCTGCCTTTTCCCATTTTGCTAACCTCTTTTCTATCGATTCAAGGTCTTTCACCTGTAATTCAAAGTCAATTGTCTCTTTGTCTCTGACAGGATCAATGTCCTCATCCACGTGTGCCAGATTTTCATCATCAAAACAGCGAACCACATGGATTAAAGCATCACAATTTCTGATATCACTTAGAAAACTATTACCTACACCTTCTCCCTGGCTCGATCCTTTGGCCAACCCGGGAATATCAATGATTTCCATTGATGTAGGTATTACTTTTGCTGAATGAATTAATGAATCAATCTGATTCAGCCGTTCATCCGGGACCTTAATCTGACCCAAATTTGACTTGTTTGTACTAAAGGCATAATTGCTGGTTTCAACCTTGGTTTAAGATATGCAGTTAAATATTGTTGTTTTACCAATGTTG
>CAYUGX010000343.1:0-4846 GCA_964444375.1 uncultured Porphyromonadaceae bacterium
CATTCCAACGAAGCCGATGAGCTGAATGAGGATGGTTGTAGAAGTTATGATTGTTGTAGTTGTTGTAATTGGTTGTAATTATCACCGAATGATAGTTAGATTTCCGGTCTCTGGTTGTAAATCGGGGCCCAGGCTGATGATGTAATAGTAGGTGCCTGTTGAGACTGGGGTTCCGTCTACGGTACCATCCCAGGGTGTTGGATATCCGGTAGGGGATTCAAAAATCTTGATCCCGGTTTTATTGAATACTTGAACCATGCAATTTGGATAGGTGGTAAGCACTTTTATGACCCATTGGTCGTTAATTCCATCGCCGTTGGGAGTGAAAGCAGTAGGTATTCTGAAACCCAGGTCGAGGAAAGCGGGGGCGGTGAGCATACAGCCTTCTGAGTCGCTGATGTAGGCCACATACTCACCCGACGTTAAACCGGTCACTTTTAAACCCGTATCGAGTGTGCTCCATTGTACGGTATAGGGTGCCGTTCCACCAGCGATTTCATTCAATATGATGGTTCCATCTGCACAGCTTACGCAACTCGGAGACACATACCGAAATTCAGCACTGATCTCTGTTGGTTCAATTACTTCAAGTGGATCGGGATAAACCTGTGTACAGGCTGAATCTTCCCAAATGACCACGCGGTAGTCGGATCCGGCAGGTAAACCTGAGAACACTCCAGCATTGTCTTGAAAGGTAAGACCATTGTCGATAGAATACAGATAGTCTGAACCTGCACCATGAGCAAAAACCTGGATACTGCCGTTCTGATCACCAAAACAACTGATATCCCGGGCGAAAACACTGTCAATAAAGAGTGAATCGGGATTCATAATCTCTATATCGACCGAATCTGAATTTGAGCAACCAAATCGGGTAATCTGAAGCTCATACTTTCCAGATGTTAACACTGAAATACTGGGGCTTGTTTCACCTGTATTCCACAAATAGCTATCACCGTCGCCGCCAGTCAAGACGACAGGTTCATTTGTACATAAGCTGATATCTTCACCGAGCTCAACCGCAGGAGCCGGGTGAAAAACAATATTGAGTGTATCGCTGAAAACGCAATTGTTTTCATCAATGACCACCAGGGCAAGCTCGCTAATTGATTCTAACAGACTGATAGTCTGTCCATTCATTCCGTTATTCCACAGGTAACTAGCGTATCCATCTGGTGCAGTGAGACTTATGGTATCGCCTTCACAAGCTTCCTGATCAGTTCCGATCTCTGGTTTTTGTTCGGGTAACACTTCAACTGTGTATTCGGCAAAGGTCTCGCATTCATTACCCAATTCATCTCGACTTATGGCCTTCACCCGGTAGGTAGTTGTTGCTTTGGGTTGAACTGTTATCTCTTCACCGGTTAAGCCGGCTGGCTCAAGCCATTCGAATAGTGTTGCTCCAGACACTGAAAGGGTCATACTGGTACCCGGACACAAAGCTGCGTCAACCGAGGGAACTATTTTCACATTTGCCCCACCCAACTCAGGTACCGTAGCCACAAAAGAAGCCTCACATCCGAGGTATTTGCTGGTCACATAAACGACATAATCACCGCCAAGCACATTTTCAATGCGGTTGGAGGTATTTCCTGGGAAGTCTTCCCAGTGGTAGTAGTAATTGTCCACTCCTCCTGAGGGTACAACTGTTGCACTGCCGGTAGGGTCTCCACAAATGGCTTTAGTGTATTCAAAGTCGACTCTCGGTGGAGACTTGATTTCAACATGAACTGTATCCCAACCGATACAGCCGTTGTAATCCTGCACCCGAACGCGGTATTCCTGGATTAATCCAATGGCAAAGTCCTCCTCAGTTACCATGTATTTCCGCTCTCTGTAGGTCTCATCTGCCCATTCATAGAAGGCCCCATTTCCTGCATCGAGTACCATTGAGTCGCCCCGACAAAGACGGGTATAATCTTTTTCGGCCAGGTTTACGTCAACTGGCTCATGTATCCTGATACGTTCAATAAAGTCTAAGTTTCTTCCGACATAGCGACTTTGTACCCGAATGTCGTATTCTCCCGGTGATGGAAATACATATTTGGCTGTCACGTATTCGTCAGTGTACAAAATGTTATAGATACCACCCGATTCGGGATCCATTATCGTAAAGGTCGTATTAAACGAATATCCTGTACCAATATCTCCTGTCATGTATAATTCAGTCGTATCGCCATAACAATTATTTGAGACACCAAAATGCTTCCGTTCGTGTTTTGACATATCAAACTGTGGTAGTCCCAAACCACTGGTACCGCCTAAGCCGGTTTCATTATCCAGCAGGCGCACCCCATACTCCTCATAATCTGAAAGTTTTTTACCGATCCTGTCGGGACGATTGACTACCCCCAAATAATCCTGATCCTGGAAAGCACAATAAATCTTTCCGTCAGGGGCCAGTTGCAAAGCTCCACAAGGAATTTCTGGGTTATGTCGCAGAATGTAAACGGTCTCCAATATGTTGAAATTATCCAAGTCCCATTGGTAAATGGTGCCCCCGTCGCGTGTTGATCCATATAAGAATCGTCCGGTTGGTGAAAATTCAACACCATAAGGCTCGAAAACGGCTTCTTTCTTATTATCAGGATCCCCTGCAGGCAATGACATGAATCGAGACAGTCGACCCGTTTCTTGGTTGAATCTAAAAACTTCAAAATGCTTGGTACTTTCGACTGCAACTGCGATGAACTCACCGGTCATACTCACTTTCATGTATCCAATCGCCCCGTGATTCGCTCCGAAATCAGCTGTCGCATTTTCGTGTACAGCTCCGATTGCAAAGGTGTCGTAGGGCCGCACCGCATCAGTGAGTTGAAATTGATTGAAGGTATCAGAATCAAAAATATGGGTATACAGCCAATAACCCGGTATACCCAACTCTTCGGTGAGGTCAGGGCCAAAAGGAACCGATAGAAACTTCTCAGTTGACCTCGGCTGTAGAGGCTGTCCTGAATAATCCTCAATCAATTCACCTTCCGGATGTGTACTTGAAAAGTCAAGCAGATAATAATGTCCACCATTGTTATCGGCGTCAGGGGCAATACTGGTATTGCGTGTTGTAAACAGGTAATATTGGTCTGGATTCAACGGATTTGGAACTATACTGGCAGCCATGGTAGCCGATTCGTGTCCTGCCAAACTGCTTGCCACCACTTCATGATTGGCATTCCACACAGTCATCCCATCGGTATAAAACAAAAGATTGCCCAAAGAGTCTGACATGCAGGCCACACCCTCACGTGCCGCCATTTGACTTCCCACAATGGGCACAGGGTATTCACCGCTAAAATCCAATGCCGCGTTGTTGCCAAAATACCAGTTCAGGGTATTGTTTTGTGCCTGCAGTTGAGTTAGCCCCAGCAAGCTCAATCCAAACAAAATAATTAAATGCCTCCAATTTTTGGTCATGTGGATTAGAAAATTCAAGTAAAGATAGGAAAGTAGCCGCAAACGAATTAGTATTTTTATCCAGTGCACAAACAAGTGGGGAAATAATGAATAAAACATTGCTCTTTCAGCTCGGACATGGTAATGTGGGTCAGGCATTTATTGAAGTGATACAGGAACACAATAAGAAGAAGCCTGATCATGTTATTCAGCATATAGGCCTGGTGAACAGCAGAAATTGGCATTATGACCCCACCGGACTGGAGATGGATCAACTCTCCTGGGTTGTTCGACCAACAGATTTTAAGTCGATCTTGAGCAGCATAATTCGACAATCCAATAAAGTGGTATTGGTCGACGTGACAGCCAGCCAGGATACTGTAAAAGCCCTTGTTAAAGGTGCTGAACTGGGTTTTAGCTTGCTGCTGGCTAATAAATATCCACTGGTTGAATCAATGGAAGTATTCAAACAACTGGCCACTCAGAATTTGGGCTGCAGCGCCACAGTGGGATCGGGTCTGCCCATTCTACCCAAAATTCAAGCTCTTCAGGATGGTGGTAAGCGAATAACGAAGGTGGAAGCCTGTTTAAGCGGAACCCTGGGTACTTTGTGTAGCCAGTTAGAACGGGGCAAACCGTTTTCGGCAATTATCCGGGAGGCCCATCAAAAAGGCTATACAGAACCTGATCCCCGTGAAGACCTGGCTGGCAATGATGTAGCCCGAAAGGTTTTAGTCATCTCTCGGATGATGGGATATTCGAATGAATTGGCGCAGGTAGAAATCGAGAGTCTCTATCCCCCGGCTATGAACGGCTTGTCGGTTGATGACTTCCTGAATCAACTATCCATCCTTGATCCCATCTATGCTAAACGCTTCAATGAAGCTGCCCAACATAACAATACCCTGCGTTTTGTCGTCACTATTGAACAGGGAAAATGCAAGGTGGGTCTGAAAGAAGTTCCGAAGGATTCACCGATTGGTCAAACCGAGGGGGCTGACAAAATCTGCATGATTACTTCGCATACAAGCCCAGATACACCGTTACTCATCAAGGGTGGTGGAGCCGGGGCAAAATCAACCGCTGAGGATTTACTTCAGGATTTACTTCACATGACTACGACTACCCTACCAGCTAACTCCTAAAAATCCATATCACTCTCACCATCAACCAATAAGGTGTAACCCTGGTCGAATCCATTATCCTGGTTGTTGAGCATAACTGTCCATGAAGAGTATTCGTTAAAACCACCCAACTTGATCAGCAGATCATCGTAGCCATCTCCATCTACATCACCCGCTATCGGTGTATAGCCTCCCTGAAAGGCCAATTCACGACCACCAAACAAGATGGGCTGTGATGGCGCGAAAGTCATGTCTCCCTGGTTGAGTGAAACAAACCAGCGGGCGTTTAAGGGGCCAGCCGTATGGTAAGTCAAGAGATCGGACAAGCCGTC
>CAYUGX010000344.1:0-4813 GCA_964444375.1 uncultured Porphyromonadaceae bacterium
AGTATGGCGCTATGGTGTTCAGATTGGACGAATCCAGCGCGATATGCAGATTGAAGTATACATTACAGAAAACCAGCCTCCTGTAATATCTGGGACAGGAAGTTTCTGTTTAAAAGCAGGTGAGACATTTTCTTCAGAAATAATCGCAACTGATCCAGATATGGATTCGATTAGCCTGGAAGCCAGTGGGGTCCGCTATCACTGGCTGTCAATCCGGCCACATTTGAACAGGTCATGTCTATTCCGGGGCAAGCCAAAGCAACATTTACCTGGCAAACTTCATGTGACTTGGTTAGAGAGCAACCTTACCTGGTCATCGTGAAGGCAAAAGACCTCAATGCAGATCTGCAATTGATTGATAGTAAAAACATGGAGTTCTTTGTTCATTGTCCGGGCCCTCAAAACCTGAAAACTGAACCAGGAGCTTCTGCGATTGATCTGACCTGGGATCCTTGTGTGTGCAACAACGCGAAAGGATACCGAATATACCGCAAAATTAATTCCACAGCTTTCGATCCAGAACCCTGCGAAACTGGCGTGCCTGATGAATTTGGCTATCAACTGATCGACGAAATTGAAGGTGTATCCCTAAACTCGTATACCGATATTAATCAAGGGAACGGACTCCAACAAGCTACTCAGTATTGCTATCGAATAACCGCATTTTTTGACGATGGAGCTGAATCCTATAGCAGCAACGAAGCTTGTGGTCAACTAGTTCAGGGACTTCCGAGTATTATTCAGGTTAGTGTTGAATATACCGATATTGAAAACGGGAGAATCAGAGTAGGGTGGTTGCCACCTGATCAGAACGAATTGGCTGGAACAACAGGACCATATTTGTACCGAATATATCGATCACCGGGAATGTATGGGCAACAGCCCGTCTTAATTGATTCGGTGATCGGTCTGGATGAAAACAATTATGTAGATTCAGGAATAAATACCCAGGAAGAACAGTGGTCATACCAGGTTGAACTGGTTAATGCAAATCCTCAAGACTATGGATCTATGGGGTCACCGCAATTGGCATCCTCTATTTTTATCACCCTTGAACCGCATCATTCGGCACTAAAGTTGCAAATGTCAAGAAATGTTCCCTGGGATTTCAGGAGCTATGATATTTTCGAGCTGATTGGAGATCAAACCGATTCATTAAATCGAACTAGGTCCCTTAGCTATTGGATTGATGAATTGAATGATGGGCAGAATTATTGTTTCCAGGTTAAAGGAAATGGATATCACACCGCTACTGAATCTGGACCATACATCAGTTATTCTCAGGATGTCTGTGGAATTCCAATTGACACGATACCCCCATGCCCACCTATTATTGTTGGCGAAAGCATTTGTGATTCCCTGGCCAATCGGTTGACTTGGAATAATGTGAATGATTCGTGTGCTTTTGACGCAAAGTATTATCGACTGTATTACCGCAGCACACTCGAAGGTGAAATGGTCTTACTTGATAGCATTCAACCAGTTCATAAGACTGAATACTGGCATTACCCCGAAGCCAGCATGGCAGGTTGCTATGCGGTAACCGCCGTTGATTCTGTTGGGAATGAAAGTGAATTCTCGAATACCATTTGCCTTGATCATTGCATCAACTACAAGCTTCCCAACGTTTTTACACCCAATGGAGATGGTTTAAACGATCTTTTAAGACCGTATCCGTATAATTTGGTCGAAAAAATAGATCTTAAAGTCTATTCCAGGTGGGGTAACTTGGTATTTCACACAGATAACCCGGATATTGATTGGGATGGTAAACACTATTTGAGCGGTAAGAAAGTATCATCAGGTGTTTATTACTATGTGTGTGATGTTTTTGAGAGGCGATTGACTGGCCTCGAACCTCGGTATTTGGTAGGTTTTATTCATGTCTTGTACGGAGGAGAATAAATGAAGAAGCACAGTCTTATTATTGCGGTCATATTCATCCCAATATTTGGGATGACGCAAACAGATCCTGGTTTACTCAAGGCCGCTTTTGCCCTGTATGAAGGCCGTCCCGCAACCGTAATTGAACACGTAAGCGATGCCCATCCGACAGGTAAGCATGAGACGGAATTATATTACCTGACAGCTCAGGCATATGATGCCTTAGGTAAGTCTGAAGAGGCCTTGATGGCTTCCAAAGCTTTACTGAATACAGCCTATGAATCAATAGCTTGGTGGATCATGGCCAGGAATAGCTGGAAATTGGATAATCGCGATCAAGCCTATGCTTATCTCAGGAATCACCTCAATTCTGAACAACGTTTACCAATGAATAGAGTCATGGGTGATCCTGTATTCGTTGATCTTGAGAGAGACCGGGAGTGGATTCGGTTTTGGTCTGGAAATTGGTATTCTCCTAAAGATGATCTATTCACTGAGGCGAGCTATGCTTTGACTCAGAATGATCCTGATGAGTCCATCTTTGATCAACTAAAAAGCCAATATCCTGATGATCCACATGGACAATTACTCGAGACTCAATACCTGATTAATCAGTTGAATACCAGAATGGCCAAACGAGTACTCGAATCAATTAGCAGTGCTGACTTTAAAACTGTTAAGCTCAAACTTGAGCTGGCCACAGTCTATGAACAACTTGATAAAAATCCGCAAGCAATTCAGACCTATGATGATGTAATTGCTTTACATCCCTATTGTGTTGAAGCCTATATTGCACGGATTAATCTTAGACTTCAATTACATCAAGAAAAAGCAAAAATAGAATTGGATCAATTGATCAACCTGGGCATCGAATCTACAACTTTATATAGGCTGAAACTTCAATATGACACTTCATCAGGACAATCTTCTCTGATACTTGCTGATCGTCTGATCGCAGAAAGCCCGCTTGAGGCTATCCATTATAACACACGAGCCAGCTTGTACCAATCATTACAACAATCTGACAAAGCGCTGGCTGATTGGTCAATGTCATTAGATATCGATCCAATACAGCCAACAGTTTATTTTGAGATAGCCGAAACGTATCACCGCTTAGGTAATCGGGAAAGGGCATGCTATAATTGGAAAAAGGCCCTGCAATATGGAAATCGCAAAGCCTTTGACAAAGTTTATACCAATTGTCGATAAGATCGCTATTGAAAGGGCAGCTCTTGTTCTGCCTCAATACGTGCAACGGGATAGCGGTTTACCCACTTGTTTTTCCATACTTTTTGGTAAATAAATGCCATCTGAGCATTGCGATTTTCTTCCATAGCAGGATTTTCAGCAATTGCCTGATCAAGGGCATCCCTGAGCTCAGGATGATTTTGCATGTAATCAACCATTTTTTTCTCCAAAACAGGATGAGGATAGAACCACTCGCGATCTTCAAGGCAATTATCGAAAAAATTCCACCTGAAATAGGAGTCAGCACCTTTGGGTTCAAGTTGATTAACAATAAACAGGTTACTGCTTTGATTTACCGGAATGATGTAGTCTCCCGAATAATAATTAATTGTCTGTTGTTCAAGCCTCACGTCAAAGTCTTGATGAAAAAAGTGGCCATTACTTGCCCTTCTGGCCCAGTTGAGGTTTTCAATGTAATACACAGTAACAGTTAATGCAGTATCCTTCGCTAGTTGATGCATGGTAATCGCATTGATCTTCATTCGCTCAACTACTTCACTCCAAGCTTGTGGAAGGATATAATATGCTGGCTTTTCAACTGTTTCATCCGGCAGGAAATCATTAAAAAAGGGAATGGTTTTGGTGTACGGCTTGTTGTGATCGTAATACGGAAATTCCTCATCAGTGAGTAAGCTGGGAATCATTCCAAAGTCATAACCCTTGAATTCGATCATGCTGTATTTAGTTGTGTCAAGGGTGTAGCTGAGTGGGAATATGCTTTGCGTTTTGATTTCCTCTTTGGCTTTTTGGCGTGCCTGCCTGATTTCATCACCGTTTTCGCTGGTGTACTCAACCAAGGAAGTAATAAAATAATAAGCCGACAATACACGGTCTTTGTATGGCTTATAACAATGATTTTCAGTCATGAATGACAAACTGTTGTGCAATAAGGTGTAGCCCGTAGAATACCTTGGGGTTTGAACATAGTTATTAATCCCATTACTTGGATCACGATTAGTGTATGTGGGATAGGGTATTAGTTCATAGGGTGTCTTGGCCATCTTATCATATAAAACCGGAACCATTTTAGTATTGAAGAATTGGCCCAGACCCGCTTGCATACTGTTGTGTTGAGCTGGAATTAAGGTGATGCAATACTGATGATCGCTTCCGTTTGTGGTATGGGTATCCAGAAACACATCGGGCTCCCATTCTCTGAAAATTCGAGCAAAAGACTTGGCATTTTCTGTGTCCATTTTAACAAAATCGCGATTCAAATCGAGATTCTTATAGTTTCCACGATAACCAGCTTCGTAAGGTCCTGGTTGATTTACCCGGTGAAAATGCGATCGGTATAGACACCCACCAATACTGTATACAGGAATGATGCAAATGACCGTATTGTCAAGCAATTCCTGCATGCCATTCATATTGCGCAATAAGTCATCGGCATATTTCAAACTAGCATCAATTCCACAGGGCTCTCCGGGATGAATGCCATTATTAATCAGCACGATCTGTCTGTTTTTTTCTTTTGCACTACTGGGATTAAATGCTCTTCTTGAATCGATAACAAAAAGATGTAGGGGCTTCCCGCTGTCTGTTAAACCATAAGTTTGTAATTCAGCAATGTCATACTTTTGGTCTAACAAACGATACATGTCAATCACCTCATAGTAGGTAGGCGTGTAATCATCTTCGTACTTGAGATCCAATAACGGATCCTGGTTTTCCGCTTCAT
>CAYUGX010000345.1:0-4757 GCA_964444375.1 uncultured Porphyromonadaceae bacterium
AATAGGAATAGGAATAGGATTAGGAATAGGATTAGGAATAGGATTAGGAATAGGAATAGGAATAGGATTAGGAATAGGATTAGGATTAGGATTAGGATTAGGAGTAAAATAAGATTTGAGTGTCTGGTTTGATTAAAAATAAGGTTATTCGAGCGCTTGAGGCGCTTGGGCCTCGTAAGCGGGTGTTGGTGATCCCACCAGATTTTACACGCTATCATTCCTATGCGGGTCAGATCACTGAATGGGTTTGGGAGTATTATGGCGATGCTGTGAAAGCGGTAATGCCGGCTTTGGGCACACACACAGGAATGACTGAATCACAGATCAAACGCATGTTTGGCCAGGTTCCAACAGACTTATTCAGGGTTCATGATTGGCGCAATGACGTGGTCACATTGGGTGAAGTGCCCGCTGAGTTTGTGCATGAAGTATCTGAAGGGAAGGTTAGTTTTTCATGGCCGGTCCAGGTGAATCGACTTTTGGTTGAAGGTAATTTCGATCTGATATTGTCTGTTGGCCAGGTCGTGCCCCATGAAGTGGTTGGAATGGCCAACCACAATAAAAATATTTTCGTCGGAACCGGCGGTTCTGAAGGGATAAATAAAAGCCACTATGTAGGCGCTGTCTATGGTATGGAACGCATAATGGGCCGGGCCAAAACACCGGTGAGAGACCTATTTGACTATGGGTCTACCCATTTTGCCAAAGACTTACCCATTTTCTATTTACTCACTGTTGTGGGTCGAGGAGGTGTTAAAGATGTGTTTTCGGGCTTCGACAATCGATGCTTTCAAGATGCAGCTGCCCTTGCCCTGGAAGAAAACTTTACCATGCTCTCTAAACCGGTAGAAAAAGTGATTGTGTATCTGGATCCGGAAGAGTTTAAGAGTACCTGGTTAGGCAACAAGGCCATATACCGCACTCGAATGGCAATGGCTGATGATGGCGAGCTCATTGTTTTGGCCCCGGGTTTAATTGAATTTGGCGAAGACAAAGAAATTGATCGGCTAATTCGAGAGTTTGGCTATCGGGGTACAGATACCATTCTGAAAGCAGTGAATGACAACCCGGCATTGGCGAATAACTTAAGTGCTGCGGCTCATCTCATCCATGGATCATCAGAAGATCGCTTCACCATCCGATACTGCCCAGGCAAATCTGCACACAACCTGAGCAAGAATGAAATCCTGGATGTAGGATTTGAATGGGGAGACCTGGATGATTATCACTATTTACTGGATTCGAAAGATCTTGAACCGGGTTTTACTGTCCTACCGGATGGGCAAAGAATCTTTTTCATCGATAATCCTGCCCTGGGTTTATGGGCTGCCAAAAATCGTTTTGTTGGATGAAAATCATTATCGACGATAAAATCCCGTATCTGACTGGTGTGCTTGAGCCGTTTGCTCAGGTTGAATATCATCAAGGAGCACACATTCGTCCTGAACACATAGAAGGTACCGAAGCACTCATTGTCAGAACAAGAACCCGGTGCAATGCTGAACTTCTTGATGGTAGCTCGGTGAGATTTATCGGTACAGCCACCATTGGCACTGACCATATTGACACTGACTATTGCAAGCAACAAGAAATTTTCTGGTGCAACGCCCCCGGGTGTAATGCAGAATCAGTGAACCAGTATGTGACCGCAGCTTTGTTGGAATGGGCAAATAGCCGAAATAAAGAACTCAAGAAACTGTGCATGGGTGTTGTTGGTGTAGGCCATGTAGGAACAAAGGTTGCGCGGAGTGCAGAGCTATTGGGCATGAGGGTCTTGCTCAATGACCCTCCGCGAGCCCGATCTGAGGGAGAAGCGGCTTTTTGTTCACTAGACCAGATTAGGGCTGAAGCCGACGTGATTAGCCTGCATGTTCCGCTGTACACATCCGGTAGGGACAAAACACACTCTTTAATTAACCAATCATTTCTATCGGGATGCAAAAAAAGCCCGTTAATCATTAATACTTGCCGTGGTGAGGTCGTTGATGAGATGGCATTGATAAACTGCTTGGAGAATAAATCGCTTGGTGATTGCATTATAGATTGCTGGTCAAATGAACCCATGATTTCAACCAGGTTGCTTGATCTGGCCTTTATAGCCACGCCCCATATTGCTGGCTATTCAAGAGACGGCAAGGCCAATGGTAGTGCTCAAATGGTTCATCAGTTGAGCATGCGTTATGAGTGGCCCTTGCAAAACTGGTATCCAGAGCAGCTTGAGATGCCAATGATTAATCGCATTTTATTGGATGGCAGTCAATTGACCGTTCAAGAAATAATCCGCGAGGCTGTGACAAGCACCTATGATATTTGGCAGGATGACAGCAGGTTACGGAGTGTAACTCAAGATTTTGAAAAACAGCGAGGAGCCTATCCGGTTCGACGAGAATTCCCAGCTTACAACATACAAGCCAGTCACCTCGAAATTGGTGTACTGGATACCCTGAAAAAAATGGGATTTACTAGTAAATAACTATGGTATCAGATAAAATGAAAGCAAATATTGGATTGATAGGTTTGGCCGTAATGGGTGAGAACCTCGTGTTAAACATGGAAAGCAAAGGATTTACAGTAGCCGTTTACAACCGGACAACAGATAAAGTCGATCGCTTTCTTCAAGGTCGAGGGAAAGGAAAAAACTTCATTGGAGCACACACGATTAAAGAACTGGTTGACGCCTTAGAGCGTCCGAGAAAAGTGATGTTACTGGTTAAGGCTGGTAAACCAGTTGATGACTTCATCGATCAAATCATTCCCTATCTTGAACCTGGAGACATCATTATTGATGGGGGAAATTCTCATTATCCTGATACAATTCGACGGACCTCTTATGTCGAAAGTAAAGATCTGCACTATATAGGAACTGGAGTTTCGGGAGGAGAAGAAGGAGCCTTATTGGGGCCTTCGATGATGCCAGGAGGCTCACCAGAGGCCTGGCCAGCCGTTCAGGAAATTTTTCAATCCATTTCAGCTCGTGTTGAAGATGGTACGCCCTGCTGCGATTGGGTTGGCAGTGATGGTGCCGGACATTTTGTTAAGATGGTGCACAATGGAATTGAGTATGGGGACATGCAAATCATTACCGAAGCGTATCAGTTGATGAAAGATTTACTGGGTATGACTCACCAGGAAATGCATGAAGTATTCAAGTCATGGAATGAACGCGACCTGGATTCGTACCTGATTGAAATAACCCGTGATATTATGGCCTACACCGATGATGACGATGAACCGATGGTTGAGAAGATTCTCGATACTGCCGGGCAAAAGGGCACTGGAAAATGGACTGGAGTAACTGCCCTGGATTTAGGGATTCCGCTGACACTAATTGGGGAATCTGTTTTTTCAAGGTGCCTATCAGCACAGAAAGAGCAACGGGTTGCCGCATCAAATGTATTAACCGGACCTCAACCCACTTTCTCGGGAGACAAAGAGGCCTTTCTTGGGCAATTAGAAAACGCCGTTTATGCTGCTAAATTGGTGTCATATGCACAAGGTTTTACACTGCTAAAAGAGGCTGCCAAGGAGTTTAACTGGGATCTGAATTACGGGAGTATTGCTCTGTTATGGCGTGGTGGCTGCATCATCAGGTCGGCATTTCTAGGACAAATCAAGACAGCCTTTGACCAGAATCCTGCATTAGACAATCTACTGCTCGATCCCTATTTCAGTGAGAAGATTGCTGAAGCTCAGCAAGCCTGGCGCAGTGTAACTGCCCAAGCCCTAACACAAGGCATTCCAGTACCGGCCATTGCCAGCGCTCTCACCTATTACGATGGATATCGATGTGACCGACTTCCAGCCAATCTGTTACAAGCCCAACGAGATTATTTCGGCGCTCATACTTATGAACGTGTCGATCGTCAGAGGGGCAAATTCTTCCACACCAATTGGACAGGTAGGGGAGGAAAAACAGCCAGTACGACGTACGAAGTATAAAAAATCAATATACCTTTAATCCCATAACCACCTGGTCATGATGAAAAAGGTAGCCGGTTGGATTGTGCTGGCTTTATGTTTTGGTTGTCAAGACTTTGACCCCTTGGATGGAGTGACTATCAGTCTGGACTATGATCTGTTTGAAACCTTTGTTTCATTCCGCTTCGTAGACGGTTCAACCGGTGATCTTATTGGAGCCGAAGACCTCAACAGCGTGACAGCCAGTTTTGGAGGGAAACATAATAGTGCAATACTCAGCCAGGTTGGTGAGCGGCCAGACCAGATTTCATCGGTCTTTGGCCTGGTGAGCGTTGCTTTAAATCCATTTGATCCTCACCGGCCAACTGCAGATCAACCCGTGGAATTTTCTCTATCTGCCAGTGCAGCGGGATTTGAAGATGCCAGCTTTTCTTTTGCCATACTCGACACGGGTTATTTTACCTATTCAGTTATCATGCCTCCAGCGGGTTGGGATCCGGAAAAACCAAATAATCTCAATCTCAGGATTGGCGGAATTGAATCTGGTAAAGTGGAAGCTGATATTGAGGTGCTCACACCCGGAAACAAATTCGGTCTTGAACTACCGGCTGGTGTGATTCTTACGGATAATGAAGGAGTACCTGCATCTGGGGATTTACTGGTCACCCTCAGCCAATACCAGACCTTTGCGCAAACAGGAATACGTGATCAGCGGATTTTGACTATCAGAAGAGAAGATCAATTGACTACTATGGCTGTAGACCCCGTGCTACTGACCAATATTGAGATTAGTACCACTGAAGGAAAGGCAGTAACACAGTTTATTGGAGATAGCCCTG
>CAYUGX010000346.1:0-4752 GCA_964444375.1 uncultured Porphyromonadaceae bacterium
CCGTTCGACCTCCTATCTCTCGATATTCTCGTGGACACTAAGTCCGGGGAAGAGGTAATGGCCGAGGCGGCTTCGCTGGGGGTCTGCAAGGGCCTGGTGGTTATCACCGGCCTACATTTCGACGAGTCCATCTCTCTAGTGTACCGCACTGAGCGGGAGGTCAGGCGGGTCCGAAGCGCACTGGGCGACGTAATGGACGACCTCTTTTCGGGGCGGAATATCTACTGGCAAAAAATAGAGAGTCAGTCACCCGCTGATTTCGTCAGAGACAAGCTGTCGTCTTCGCTGAAGGTTTCCGATGAGGAGGCCTACAAGGCCGGCCTGGCAGCGTTGCGGGACCGCATGCAGGAAAAGGCGCAGTTCGTGAACCGCTTCTACCAGGAAGGCAAGCAGTGGATCGTCAGGTTCGAGGGCCAGACTATCCGGATGGCCGACGAAGGGGGGGAAAGGTGCCTCAAGCATCTCATCGAATATGCCGGGACTCCAGTTCCTGCGGAAGAGCTGGAGCCGATCGTTCGGAAGAGGCCGCGTCGGGCGGGGCCAGTGCCCAGCGGTGGCGGGTGGGCCGATATCGGGGATGAGGACCCTCGGCCTTCGGCCAAGGGCCCTTCGAAGAGCGTCCACTCCAGGGATACAGACATACATGCCTATCTCGAATGGACAGGGGAACTGGAAGAAGAAGCTGCGGAAATGGAAGAAGCTCTCAACGAGCTCCGTGCAAGTGGCGGCGCTTCACCTGAGCAACTGATGGAAGCTGAGGAGGCCATCAACGAGAAGAGGAAAAAGGCGGCCGAGGCTCGCACCCTGGGTACAGGTGGCTATCATCCAACTAAGCCGAAGAGCGGCAAAAAGGACATCAAGGACCTCGTCTACAACCACCTCCTGCGAGAGGGGAAATCGGATACCAAGGGCAAGAAACGTACCGACGGAGTCAAGTGGCGCATAAAGAAGTACTACGGGCACGAAGCGTTTTTTGAGCACCTGGACAAGTACCTCATCTATCACAAAGGAAAGCACCTCTTCGAATACCGGCCGCCTGCAGGTACGATTTGGGTCCTGGGCAAGGGGACGAAATGAGTAGGTCGCAGGACATCACAGACGCCGCCGTGTCGGAGTTCGTGTGCTTCTGATGGATTGCCAGCATTGGCACGTTCCAAAGAGCGTTATGGCGATCTGCGGGAGCACTTGAGATGAAGTGCGGAAGTTTAGCTTCGGGCCGACCGGTCGCAGTGGTTGGTGACGGCCCCGTAGCGGCCGCCCTCACCAAGGTTCTGGAATTGTTCTTTCGCGAAGTTCATCACCTTCCAGTTGCTATTCTGGATGCGTGCCCAGGAAGAATTGAAAGACGTGGCATCGTGACACTGCTTCGTTGTCGGGTCGTGCTTCTGATTGGCCCATGGCGCGCCATCCCAGGTGACGTTCTTGCCGCAGTCCATCACCTGCGGGGTGAACTACAGTGGCCCAAGGGGGCCTTAGTCGCACTCGTAGAGAGTGAACGCCAAGCGGCCGTCCTCGCAAACTCGGACGTCATCCCTGGCCGGAAAATGAAGTATGGTCGGGCAGCCGGCCACCACGTCTTGCCTTACCCGGTTCGACTTGTGGAACTTGTGGACTCCGTAGCCTCTGTGAAGTATATGGACAATAGGACTTGGAAGCAGCTGTACGATACGTGGAGAGCATCGTCCGCGCTGGCTCATATTCGAGAGCTGGGCGAGGAGTTCAGGCCCGAAACGAAGAAGGGGAGGGCTCAACTTGAAGCGCTGCTGACGGAACTGGAGTCTCTTGCTCCTCTGGAGCGCTTCTTTCAAGGAAGAAACGCACACAAGAACGGAGCAAGTTGCAGGGAGAAGTTGATCGCACTAAGGGAGAATCTGGACGACAAAGTAGAGCGTGCTCGACTGGGACGGGAGTTGCTCCACCTTCTTGAGTCGACATGGTTGCTTGGGGGGACAACATGACTGAGAAGGGGAGACGACGGATCTTGATTCTCGAGGACGAAATCGACTGGGGCCAGGCCCTCAAGACGACCTTTGGCAGATTGCTACTTGGTTGGGACGTCTACCTGGTCAACAATGGCACCTCGGCGATCGATTTTCTTGAGCAATTACAAGTGGACCTCCTTTCTCTCGATTTCGCGTTGGGCAAGGGGGACCGCGTGAAGCCGGAGACGGTCCTCGAAGTGGCCCATGAGTTTGGGTGCAGGGGTGTTCTTCTAACTACGGGGGTTGTTACGCGGAAGGGAGTTCCGCGGAAGATGTTTCCCAGTGTTTGTGCGGTGGCTGACGAGCTGTTTCCCGGTCGGCACAAATACCTTGCGAAGAAACAGCTCCGGCAGAACGATGATGGCGAACTCGAGGCGTCCTTCTACGGCAAGATAGCAGCTCAGGAGTTGGAAGAACTAGCTGCCCAGGACGCTGCCCAAGGCGAGCACAACTGGGGCAATGTCTTCAGAAGAAGCGGCAATGGATGGGCCTTGGGCATGAGCTGTGAGCCGGTGTTTCTGAAACATCTTGAAGGGCTGCAGAGCCTCTGGCAAATGCTGTGCGAAAAAGGGACTCCCGTCAGCGTTCTGCCTTGGGTCCCGACAGGGGACATGGTTGATACCGAGAACGGCGAAGTGGGGCCGGTCGACCAACCCACTGCTACAGCTACAACACAGCAGGCGGCAACTGCCGATGACTTCTTTTCGAGGACTCGACGTACGGGAGAAGGCAGAGGCCGGCGGGCGAAGGCCAAGTCGACCACGTCGGAGGAGGCCGATAGGTTGAGGGCAGAGATCAAGCAGGCCAACCTGGTCGGATGGAAAAGATATGTGAGAGGAGTCGTGGCCTCCACCTCAGCTATTCGGAAAACGTTGGATGAGCAGTGCGACGAGTTGGAAGAGGCTAGCGGCGCTGCTCTGGACCCCATGGACCTCGAGTTGGTCAGGAAGGGAGTTCGATTCATCTCGGCGAACCTCGCAGAAGCGGAGAGAGAATTGACCGACCGACTGGAGAAGGCGCTGGCCGCGCGCGCTCAGAATCTCAATGAGTTCGGCCTTCTTGCGTTTGTCAAGACGAACCACAAGAAGGCTGCGAACGACCTGAAGAGTATGGCAGCAATGTTGGAAAGGGCGGAAGGGAGCGAGGCCTGCAAATCAATTGTCGATCGCTTGTTGGATTGTGCTTGGCACCTTGGCACCGGAGAGAGGAGCGCAGCGGCAGGGAGTTCCGCGTTGAACGAGCAAGTGCGAGACAAAAGACGCGACCGAGAGGGCGGAACCAAGGAGGACAAGCGGTATGAGAACGCTCGGAAGAACTTCGACAACAACATCAAGAAGGCATACCATGCCATGCTGGAGTGTTCGTTGACCGAGCGGGAGTTCGCTAGTATGCCGAAGGACGTGAGAGGGATGCGTGCGCATCTCCAGGCCAGAGCAAGGGACGCAGGCCGCCTTCCCGGGTTGGCGCCCATGGTTCTTCACCTTCTTGAGACGGTCCAGAAACATACCAATTACCTGCGGTTTTATGACGATACTAGCGGGATGGTCTGGGAAACAGAGCAGCCAAGAGAATGAGGTGGTAGTCCTTGCTTCCGAAGCGTCAGTCCCACCGCCCTTTGTTGGGCCGCAAGTTGGTGAAGTGCAATGGACAGCAGTACCAATAGACGCGGCGTGTCTCCGGTGGAGTCGAACTCCGACGAGGACGAGCCTCGCTGCTTGTCGTGCGGCAAGGCCCTCCCGAACCGCAGGCAACGGTACTGCTCAAAGAAGTGCCGGGACCAACTGGAGAACGCACTGAAGGACTTTGGGACACAGCTACTCCCCAGACTGCAGATAGAGTTCGCCACGTTCCGCTTCGCAGACGAGCAGCTCGTTCTCAATGTCGTGCCCGGGCAGTCTGGCGAGGTGCATAGCTTCTTCTTCAGAAGGACTCCGGGGCTCGAACCTGCCCGGGACCTCAGGCGGATGTACGTACAGATGGTGGAACAGTGGCAGGCGGCCAAACGAGCGACAGGAAGCGATTTCGACGCGGGGCAGAAGCTGTTGTCGCAGGCAATGAAGGGCGTGGTCGCGCTTGATGACGTCAAGCCGCAGCGCGTCCGGCCTTCAGCCGAGATCCTGAAATGCCTGGCCGGTCTCGGCATACAGCCGGACACTCCGGTCCGCGACCTTACCGAGACCTACCTGAACAAGGCCTTCCGCAAAGCCGCACCCGAAGTCCACGCCGATACGGGAGGTTCCGACGAGGCCTTCAAGAAGTTGAAGGAACAGCGCGAAATCCTCCTCAGATGGGTCAAATCCCCTGAGTCCGTCGGTGGCCGCTGGGGCCTTCCGGGGCGCTGGCTCTACGACGCAAACAAGAAGAAGTGGGTGCCGCCTTTGTGATGCTTCTCCCTTTCCGGCCGCCCTCCTGTCGTCGTTCAGTTCTTCGTTGCGTATTCTGGGCCCGCAAGTGCGGCTTCGCTCCTGTTCCCTATATGTCGTGGCGGAAGCAAAAGGTGAGCCGGCCGGACTCCTAGACATGGGGCCCGAAGGTAGGCTCTACGGCCGCACGCAAAGAAAAGGGGGAAAACAAATGGTTCGCGCGCATAGAACTGCTGAATGTAAGCCGGGCCCAAGGGCGGCAATGCCCGCCCAAGGGTGTGGCGAGGCGGTGTTGGGTGTGCACCCCAACTCCACCAACGCCGGCACAGAAGCATCCGCCTGCCCGGTAGCTAGCGACGAAGAGATCAACAAGCTTGTTGCCGAATATCAGGACAAGTTGGAAACGT
>CAYUGX010000347.1:0-4752 GCA_964444375.1 uncultured Porphyromonadaceae bacterium
GGCGCCAGTTATACCCATTTGAGATTTTATGACAGCTGGGACAACTTGTGGTGCTTTGGACCCTATCCAGACGTGGTAGTTGGTTTTGACGAATCACCTGCAAAATTCGTTTTCTGGCGTGGCGTTAGTTATATCCCTATGATAGTGAATGAAGCAGGTCAATGGTACAGCAATGAGTTTAATGAAACCTGGGGAACATCGGGTGGAGATGGTTGTCAGGAACCCATGTCAGATAAGGGAAATTATTTTACCTATGCCAAAATTCTCGAAAATTCCCCCGCGCGTGTCGTGGTTCAGTATCGATTCCCTTTGGCCGATGTCAATCTGGTGAAAGCAAATTATGTGGAAGAAACGGGATGGTATGATGTAGCAGACTGGTATTATACCATTTATCCGGATGGTATTGCGGTTAAGAGGAAGCGTTTGTGGACCAGTGGAAGAAGGAATCACGAGTGGCAGGAGTCAATGGCAATATTCGGACCAGATCAGCATCCGGAGGATATCATAGAAAAAACAGAGACAGTCACGATGATGAATATGGAGGGTAGTCGGGCCACCTATAATTGGACTACACAACCTCCCGCCCATGTGGATGAGCCCGAAGGTAAATGCATTCAGATAGTGAATTACACGGGTGAATATGATCCGGTGACTATTGGAGAGACTTTTGTGGGTTCTAATGTGTATGGTGGCGAGTTGACTCCCTATTCGGTTTTTCCAACCTGGAACCACTGGCCCGTTGCCCAAATGCCATCAGACGGACGTTACGCTAATTTCCCTGATCGCACTGGCCACAGCTCACTCACTCATGTTTTCTTGCCGATTCATGATGAGGCAGACGGTGACCAACCATTTTATGAAAAGCTTTTACTGGAAGGCATGTTGGATGTGGATCAACATGATTTAGTTGCGCTGGCCCGATCATGGAATCTAGCACCTACAGCCAGTATGACAAGTAAGGGTACCGTGAATTATGATAAAACACAACGAGCTTATGTGGTTGAAACCGAGGAGAGGCCAATTAATCTGACCATTGAAGCTTCTGAAAACTCACCCCTTTATCATTGCGCAATGGTAATTAATGACTGGGGAAATAAATCATCCAAGGCTGTATATGTCGATGGTCAAAAGGTAGATTATCGACAAGGCTTGGTCATAAATAGCCAAGGGTCTAAGCAATTGGTTGTGTGGGTACCCATCAAAAGTAAAAAGCCGGTTGAGCTCCTGATCAAATAAGGTAGAACAGCAAAACCTGTATATTTGCCGAAACTAAACATCGATAGTTATGCGATTACTAGCCATTCTTTTTATCAGCCTTTTTATAGGGATAAACAGCCTTCAGGCACAAGAGTCAGATGAGAAATACCATGCCAAGATGGAATGGTTTAAAGAAGCCAAACTGGGAATATTCATCCATTGGGGAATTTATGCGGTAAATGGAATTGATGAATCCTGGTCGTTCTTTAATAATTACATCTCGCACGATGATTATTTAAAACAATTGAATGGTTTTACAGCCGCCAATTATGACCCACAGTATTGGGCTGAATTAATCAAAAAATCAGGAGCGCAATACTCGGTCATTACCTCAAAGCATCATGACGGATTTGCCTTATGGGATACTCAATACGGTGACTTGAATGCGGTTGAAAATTCAGCTGCCAGTCAAGATGTGTTGAGTCCTTTTGTTGAGGCCCTGCGAGCCCATGATTTACGAGTGGGCATTTATTATTCCCTACCGGATTGGTCCTACCCTGATTATACCCATCACACCAAAACCAGCATGCGCTACAAAATTAACGAGGATCCGGACAGATGGAATACTTTTCTGGATTATTACCAGGGCCAAATGAAGGAGTTGATGACAAAATACAATCCTGATTTGTGGTGGTTTGATGGGGATTGGGAGCACAATGCCGAAGAATGGGAGGCAGTTAAGGTGCGCAATATGCTACTTGAACATAATCCGAAGGCCATTCTAAATTCAAGGTTAAGGGGGAACGGTGATTATGAAACGCCCGAACAAGGGCCTCCTGTTGTGCGCCCTCATGCCCCCTATTGGGAGCTTTGTCTGACCATGAACGATTCTTGGGGGTTTCAACATAATGATATGAATTACAAAACGCCTCAGCAGGTCATTGATATTTTCGTTGATTGCGTCAGCAAAGGAGGCAATCTGCTGTTGGATATCGGACCCAAGGCAGACGGTACCATACCCGCTGAGCAAGAACATGTGCTTCGAGAACTGGGGAAGTGGACATTGAAACACAAAGAAGCCGTTTATGGCACTACAAAGGGTGTCCCATACGATCATTATTATGGAGCCACTGCCTTGTCGAAAGACAAGACCATTCTCTACCTCTTCGTGAATGGTGATGCCAACGGACAAGTTGCCTTAAAAGGAGTCACGAATAAGATCAACCGGATCTGGGTAGTTGGAGATGGTACCAAATTGAATCACAAAGTGGTGAGTAAAGTATTTTGGAACCGGTATCCCGGGATCACCTATATTGATCTGCCCGAATCAGTGCTGGATCAGTACTGTACTGTGCTGGCAGTGCTCCTTGACGGCCCAGTAGATTTATACAGGGAAACTGTTGGGGCAATTGAGGTCAATTGAATCCCTCAATTAGCCCTCCACATTATTTTACCACTTCTCCTTCTTCCATAATTATGGAGTAGAAGTACCCGGCTCCGAAATCCTTATTCAGGGTTATCTTACCTTCAAAGGTGACTTCTTCATCGACTTTAACTGTTTCATGGGTCGTAATAGTAAAGTCAAGACTGGCATTTTCTCCAGAGACTGGAGAGATATGCACCCAATTGATCCCCATTATTGCAGGATTGACTTTGGTCACTTTGCCACTGATTTTTACGAGCTTTTCTGCATAATCTTTCGGATTGGCCAATAGGTTTTGCAGATCCAAAACCTGATCAACAACTTCTAAACCTTCTTTACTTACAGATTCTACTGTTGTTGGTTCATTACCCCCTTCGGCTCCATGACCACCCATGGGATTCTCGTCTCTTGGTGTGCCCATTTGCATTCCACCTGTTGGGGCTCCTGACTGGGTAGAAACTGTAGGAGTTTTACTCAAATCCTGGATAAAAAGAACTTCATCAAATGTTCGGTCTAACTCAGTGCTTTTGAAATCAGGCATTTCATAGTAGGTATTGTAATAGAGCTTTTCTCCAACCTTAGCCTCCATCTTAACACCGGCTATCCAGAACTCTTTATCTCCTTCACTCACCCTGAAGTAGGTGTAGTTGCTGGTTTGAATCTGTTCTTTAACAACCACTTCATGGGCTGCTTTAGGTGGGACAAACCCAGACTTTTTATTGTTATTCTTACATGCCGACATGAGCAAACCCATCATCAGAATAACCACAAATAATTGTTTGGTAACTTTCATTCTTTTTCTCTTTTGACTAATTTCAATATTGTAATGATTTCACAAAAATAGTCGAATAATTAAATCTAATTGAATTTTGTACCTTCAAAGCCCAAAACCCAGATTAATGAAAAAAGTACTCCCATTGATTGTGACCATTCTTGTGTTCAGTCAAATTCTTCAGGCTCAGATCTTAGAAGACCAGCAAAACCTATATCGAGTTTATTTTGACCAGATTGATCAGATCAAAGATCTGGAAAGTCAGGGCGTCAGTATATACGATTTATACACTGAGGGCTACATTGAGATTTTGGCCTTACCCGAACAGGTTGATAAAATAGCTTCATCCGGGCTCAGGGTGGAATATATTGCAGAAAGTTTTCGAGCCTTATATGATGAATCACAGCGTCTTAAAGCCAGTCCTGAATACCATGATTATCAAGAGACAATTGATGAATTGGCCGATATTGCCGATCGTTTTCCGGATATCACCAAACTGACAACTATTGGTCAGTCGGTTGCCGGTAGAACTATCGCCTGCTTAAAAGTTTCAGATAATGTTGAGGAAGATGAAGATGAGATACCCATATTGATTGTAGGTGCCCACCATGGCAACGAAGTTTTAAGTGTTGAGGCCTGTTTATATAATCTTAACTACCTGGTTGATAATTATGGAACAGATGCCGAGGTCACCTTCTGGGTCGATAACATGGAAATTTGGTTTGTGCCGCTGCTAAATACCGATGGACGCGAAGCTGTACGAAGAACCAATGACAATGGAGTGGATCTGAACCGGAATTACGATTACATGCATACCGCAGTTGGAAATCACGGACCCAATGGTTTCTCAGAACCTGAAACTCAAGCTATCCGCGATTTGGTTGCTGAGTTCCCACCTGCCATGAGTTTGACCTATCATACTTCAGGTCGTCTATTGCTTTATAATTGGACGCACACAGATTCAGCAGCACCTGATGAAGCAGCACAACTATATCACGGCACGATAGTGGCCGAATCAATAACTTTTCCTCAAGGTGCAGGAACGGGTCATTACGAGCTGAGGCAGGGCGGACAATGGTATTTTACTGCTGGTGAGTACTGTGATTACATGTATGCCGTACATAATACCATGGCTTTCACGGTTGAAATGTGGACCAGCCAGAATCCCGATGGTGGCGTAATATCCCAAGTGGTTGAACGTAATCTGGTGGGTTTTCAAACGCTACTGCGTCAAGCCTGGAAAGCAGGAGTCAGCGGTACCGTAAAAGATGCGGTTACTGGAGAGCCCGTTGTAGCCACTATTGATATCCCAGCCATAGATGACCAGGGTAAATTGATGCCGCGATTGGCCAATGAAGGC
>CAYUGX010000348.1:0-4744 GCA_964444375.1 uncultured Porphyromonadaceae bacterium
CGTGAAAGAAAACCTTGTATACGTTGGTCAGGGGAAAGATCACCCTTTGTTATTTAAGAAAGCCCTTTTCATCCGTAGTCAGGATATGCATTGGATCCGCGAGGACTTGGCTTTATCGACAGGTCAGTCAGCTGACTACCTGGTTCGGATCAGATATCGCCAGCATCTTCAAAAGGCAAGGCTTTTCATTGAAAGCGATGGATGCTTTGTTGTTTTCGAGGATCCTCAGCGCGCGGTAGTTTCTGGTCAGTTTGCTGCTTTCTATCTCGAAGATGAATTGATTGGTAGTGGGGTTATTCACTTTTAGACGAATCAATTTGTAACAATTCACAATTTCATGGTCTTTAGGATAGATTAATCGTATGAAACAAACAGACAAATCTATTCTTTTCAATGAATTGTATTCCCGATTTGAGGCGATGGTTTATCGTACATGCTGCTATTATGTAGCTGATGAAGCTGATCGAAGTGACCTATTTCAGGAAATCTTTGTGAAGATTTATACTGGGTTAGACGGACTCAGGAACAGGAAGGCTGCAAAAACATGGGTGTATCGGATTGCCAACAATACAGGAATACAATATGTGGTAAAAAAGAAGCGTCACAAACAGGCTGGTGATATGACAGTTGTTGAACGATTGCCTGATTCAGGGCCTGAAGACACTGAAAAGCGCATCCGGGAGGATGAAATGATCAATCGTCTCCAACTTGAAATTCAGGATCTTCCCCTCTTAGACCGCTCATTAATAGTTTTGTTTCTTGAGAATCTGAGTATGAGAGAAATTGCAGGAGTATCTGGTCTTTCTGAAAATAATGTCAGAGTCAGATTACACCGGATCAAGAAGAAGTTAAAAGAAAAAACAGCGAAAGACTATGGAAATTAAAAGAAATACGAATTCGAGTCTGGCAGATCAATTACCCGATTGGTTGCTGGATAAAGCCAAGGCAATGAGTGATGAAGATTCTTTATTTGATCGGGTGCGCTCACAAAATCGCAAAAGCCTTAAAACGATTGTTTTTTTACTACGAGCTATGTTTGCAGCCATGGTCATGATGATCATTGTATTTATGTTTAATCCGGATCCAGAGATCACATACCCCCAACGGGTTCAGGCAGGCTTTCTCTTTTTGGCCTTTGTGTTGTACATCCCTTTCGCTTATCGTTGGTATATGCGATTAAAGTATACTGAGTTTGGTTTATCTACCCATGACTTTCTGATGTTATCGGCTGAACGTCTGAAGTTTTGGACCAAGGAGTCGTGGATGCTGGTGCCCTACGTACTGTTATTGTTGGCCGGTCTAAATACGACGGTATTTTTTATTTATTGGCCTGCCGGATGGTCTGTCCTTCCTGGAGTTATTGTAGTCAATACTCTTTTCATCGGCCTGGTTTTCTTTGGCTTGTGGACATCATACCGCAGTTGGAAAAGGAAAAAACAACCGCTGCTTAATGAATTGATGGATCTGATAAGTCAGTGGGATGAACAGGGAGAGTAAAGTAGAATGCCGAGCCTTCTTGGCTTTGTCCTAATTCATATCCGACATCTCCATTTAGGCGATCCATAATTCGTTTGACGATTGACAGACCCAGTCCCTGACCTTCAGATTTTGAATCTGATAGTCGCGAATATGGTTTAAACAATTCTTTGATATGGTGTTGATCCAGACCTGGTCCATTATCTTTGACACTGAACTTGATTTTGTCGGCAGTTGCGTCAAATCCAACATGTATGATGGGGGGAGTTCCACCATATTTAATGGCATTTGACAGGTAATTGACCCAAACCTCCTCTATCCATGGAGAATAGCCAAAAACTATCGGCCAGGTATCTGGTTCAATGAATTTGACTTGGCTGCTTGAAATCAATTCATTGATCCTCTTTTTTGCCCGCGTATAGCACGAATACATATCAAAACTCACTGCTACCACTTTTTGTGAACGCACCGAGGAGAGAAGAAGTAATTCATTAATAATATGGATCATACTTTCGGCAGAATCCTGAATTTGAAGGCTATACTTCATTACATTGTCATAGTCTTTTTCTACCAGATCATCGTACAGCAAATCGGCGAATCCAATTAAACCGCTTAACGGGATTTTCAGGTCATGAGCTACGGTATGTGCATAGGCATCAAGTTCATTGATTAATTTTTGTCTGACCTCGATCTCTTTAGATAACAGATCATTGCTTTTCTTAAGGGCTACCTCAGTTTGCTTTATCGCAGTAATGTCGTTAATAACCAACAGTTTGCCACCTTTCTCATTCCGATGTTTAAGATCTGTGCATCGTACATCAAGTACTCGTTTCTTGAAATGAATGATGGCTCTTTTTCCAGCCTGGCTAGATGATGCACTTTTAATTACCTCAATCAAGTTGGGGCATGTTGTTAATGATTTGGAATATTGAGTACCTAGTATCTCCTTTCCATCAAGACTAAACAAGTGTGAAAAGCTCGGGTTTATGTCTGAAATAAGACCAGCTGCATCAATTACTAGTACACCTTCTGACATGGTTTCCACGACCACTGTTCTGGCGATAGGTACCAGGTTAAAAAGCTTTAAGAAAAAAACTCCATAAGCCAGCAAAATGGTAGTGAATATAATGCCAACCAGGGTCCATTCCATACCAGGTATTGGATTGCTCGGTAGCAGGTACAGGATGTTACCACCGATGGTTATGCTTACGCCGACAACCAGAATGATCGATTGAGATCGATAGTAACTGTGGATTTTAAAAGCGTATGAAAAGAGAAGTAATAAAGCAGACAATAACAAGATATAGCTGTAAACAAAAAACACCCAGAATGCTGGACCATGATCATAAATGGCCATGTGGTTCTCGGTGATCGTTATTTTCGGCCAAATCAGATGGTGTGATTCATTGGTCCAGGAAAGAATGAGAATAACCAATGGAATAAATGCAACCAATACCCAGAGCCATCTCTTTTTGATCCAAAACTGTTTTGTAAATGCTTGAGCAAATGAGAAGAATAGAAGAGGGGCAAAAACAGTACCTACATAGGCTACCTGTGACCAAAAAAGTTTTCCTTCAAATTGGGTCGAACTGGATTCTAATATGAGTCTAATTGACCAAAAAAACAACGCCATATAAAGGGAAAGAAGCTCCTTGGCCCCTGGTTTTCGTCTTTTGCCCCAGAGAATGATTGGAAACACCAAACAAATGGCGACCAGTATTGTGTAAATAATACTCGGAACTCCATATATGTAATCAGGTGAATTCATGTTTGCTTACACTACTAACTTGTAAAGGTATCTCTTGTCTTAAAATCGATCAAAACTTTTTGACGAGGGTAGACTTATTATATTATCGAATAGAGCTGGCAAATTCCCTGATAATTTGGTTGTATGAATTGGCATCGTGCCCAATGCATTTATCCAGTATTCTAATGAACTGACTTCCAATGATTCCACCATTCGCCCATTGGCAAGCTGATTTGTAGTCATCAGCGTCTTGGATACCAAAACCGATTAGCGATGGTTTATTGGTGTTGAGCTGGTTGAGTTGTCTGAAATAGTCTTTGTCTGCCTCTTTGAATGAACGAGTTCCGGTTGTAGCTGATGAAGCAACAACATAAACAAAACCTCCGCTATGTCGAGCCAGGTATTTGATTCGTTCATCGCTACACTGTGGAGTTACTAGCAGTATTAGGTGCTGACCCTGCTTGTCAAATATATCTTTCTGTCTCAGGTAGTCTTCAACAGGTAAATCTGGTAATATGAGCCCACTAACGCCACTCTCATGACAGGCCTGCAGAAAGGAGGGTAGACCAAATCGCAACACGGGGTTTAAATATCCCATCAAAATAACGGGTATGTTAAATTCGACACTGTTGAGTTGTTTAAATAGTTTATCTAATGTCATTCCATTGTCCAATGCACGCTGGCTACTAGCCTGAATAACAGGGCCATCAGCTAAAGGATCCGAAAAAGGCATCCCGATTTCAACCAGGTCAATACCGGCGTCTTCAATGGCTGGAAGGATATGAGTCAGGCTGTCAATTTTTGGATAACCGGCTGTAAAATATACCGATAAAATATTCTTTTTTTTCTCTGCGAAGAGTTGATCGATTTTATTCATTTGCCAGGTGTTTTATATACGTGGCTAAGTCTTTATCTCCTCTACCCGAGAGATTAACAACCACTTTGTCTGATTGATTAAAGTTTAATTTTCTTAGTCCGGCCAAAGCATGTGCCGATTCCAAAGCAGGAATTATACCTTCGAGTTTCATTAATTCTTGTGCAGCTTTCAGTGCTTCGCTATCAGTTGCATGTATAAACTTGGCTAGCTGCTGGGTTTTCAACCAGGCATGTGCGGGTCCGATACCGGGATAATCCAATCCAGCGGATATAGAGTAGGGTTCGATAATCTGACCGTCATCATCTTGCATCAGAATCGTCTTGCTTCCATGTATGATGCCATCACTGCCAAGTGCAAGAGTGGCCGCAGTCTCGGAAGTATGAATGCCAAAGCCAGAGGCCTCCACTCCGATTAGTTTTACAAGTTTATCGCCAATGAAAGGATAAAAGGCTCCGGCAGCATTGCTCCCCCCTCCAACACAAGCAACTATTGCATCGGGTGAAGAGCCCTGGTTTTGTTCAGCAAACTGATCCTGGATTTCTAAGCCGATGACTGATTGAAGTCGTGTAACCAGATCGGGGTAGGGATGAGGCCCCACAACCGATCCGATTACATAATGGGTTTCATTGGGGTGATTGATCCAA
>CAYUGX010000349.1:0-4740 GCA_964444375.1 uncultured Porphyromonadaceae bacterium
ATCTTAAAGCGCATGGCTGACCAGATATGGACTGTCAATGCCAATGCTTATGTGATTCTGGAACATTTCGCAGAGAATACTGAGGAGATTGAATTGGCCAACTACGGCATGATGATTTGGGGCAATATGAACCACAGCTACCGGATTGCTTCTAAGGGTTACCTGGGTGTTGGGGCATCTGATCTGTCATGGGCCTCATATAACCAACGTGGCTGGGATCAACCCCATCTGGTCGGTTTTATGGAAAGCCACGATGAAGAAAGACTGATGCATGTTTGCCTTGAAGAGGGAAATTTCCAGAATCCAGAACACTCGGTGAAAGATCTGGATATTGCCTTGCAAAGGATGGAGCTCTGTGCCCATTTTCATATTCCGGTACCCGGCCCCAAGATGATCTGGATGTTTGGTGAACTGGGGTATGATTACTCGATCGATTACAACGGCAGGGTGGGAAATAAACCGATTC
The DNA here is from genome assembly GCA_964444375.1 of uncultured Porphyromonadaceae bacterium. Classification (GTDB taxonomy): domain Bacteria; phylum Bacteroidota; class Bacteroidia; order Bacteroidales; family UBA12481; genus JABHCC01. Next base: position 467 of record CAYUGX010000349.1, read on the forward strand.
GCTGGGATTATTACAACATCCCCCTTCGCAAGCGCTTATACCAAGTTTATGGTGAACTGAATCGTCTGAAAACCAGTAATTCTGCTTTCGGATCAAGTGATTTTGAATTGAGTTTACGGGATTCAGTCAAGCGCATCAGCCTGAATGATGATGACATGAATGTGCACATCATAGGGAATTTTGCGACCTGGAATCACTGGGGACAAACCGACTTTCAGCATGAGGGATGGTGGTTTGAATTCTGGAGTGGAGATTCACTCTTCGTGGAGAACACCCAATTCTGGATTAATTTCGGACCCAGTGAGTACCGGTTATATACAGATGTAAAGCTCGAACAACCCGATATCCTTTCGGTCATTGAGAGACATCAGGCAGGTGATAATTTTGATATTCTACTTTATCCTAACCCGGCTGGTGATCAGGTATCGCTTGAGTTGCCATTTACTTCAGAAGAGAAGGTGATCAGGGTGTTCGATATAAACGGACGTACGGTATATGAATCACAAGGGCTGCCCGGTTCTCAGACCCAGGAGAAAATTGATTTGAGTCAATTAGGTGAAGGAATTTATGTATTACATGTGATTTGTCAGTCTTTCAATTGGCAAGGAAAGCTTATTTTAGCCGGAAAATAGGCACGATATGAACGATTTTCACGCAGCTATTCGAGCGGGTATTCCCGATGTGTTGCCTGCGCCAAGAGCTTTTGATACAGCGATCAGCCATGCTCCTAAACGCAAAGAGATACTCAATTCAGCTGAAAAGAGACTGGCGCTGAAGAATGCCCTGCGGTATTTCAAGCCTGAACACCATGCTGAGCTGGCCCGCGAATTCAACGATGAGCTTAACGTGCATGGACGAATTTACATGTACCGATTCATGCCTGAATATGATATAAAGGCACGTCACATCAATGATTTTCCTCATTGTTCACGGCAGGCGGCGGCCATCATGTTGATGATCATGAACAACCTGGATGAAGCAGTTGCTCAACACCCCCATGAACTGATTACCTATGGGGGCAATGGTGCTGTTTTTCAGAATTGGGCACAGTACCTGCTGACGATGCAGTACCTGTCTGAGATGACCGACGAGCAAACCCTGGTCATGTATTCTGGCCATCCCATGGGGCTTTTCCCTTCACATCTCGAAGCGCCCAGGGTGATTATCACCAACGGTATGGTAATTCCGAATTACTCGAAACCGGATGACTGGGAGAAATTCAATGCGCTTGGTGTATCGCAATACGGTCAAATGACTGCTGGATCTTACATGTATATTGGTCCTCAGGGCATTGTGCATGGCACCACCATCACCGTAATGAATGCCGGGCGTATGACCGCCAAAAACCTTAATGAAGGCATGGGAGGGAAGATTTTTGTCACTTCGGGTTTAGGGGGTATGTCGGGTGCTCAGGCCAAGGCTACCGTTATTGCGGGTGGAATTTGCTTGGTCGCCGAAGTTAATCCACATGCTGCCATCAAGCGACATGAGCAAGGCTGGGTCGATGAGATCTATGAGAGCCTCGATGAACTATTGAATCGTGCCCATGAGGCCCAAACAAATAGGGAGGCTGTTTCACTGGCTTATCAGGGTAATGTGGTTGATTTATGGGAAGCCCTGGTTGATGCTGATCTGCAAATAGATCTGGGATCAGATCAAACGTCGTTGCACAACCCCTGGGCAGGAGGATATTATCCGGCAGGTATGAGTTTTGAAGAAGCCAATTCCCTAATGGCAGATGATCCGGCGAGCTTCAAAGAGGCTGTACAAGCTTCGTTGCGTCGCCAGGTGGAGGCGATCAAAAAACTTACTGACAGTGGCATGTATTTCTGGGATTACGGCAATGCTTTTCTGCTAGAGGCGGGACGTGCCGGTGCCGACGTATTCAAGCCAGACGGCACCTTCATTTACCCCTCATACGTGCAGGATATTATGGGACCGCTGTTTTTCGATTACGGATTTGGTCCGTTCAGATGGGTATGCTGTTCGAATGATCCACTTGATTTGGAAAGCAGCGATCAATTGGCTGCAGAGGTGTTGAGCCAAATGCTTGAGGAAGCACCTGAAGAAACAAAAATGCAGATGGCTGATAACCTGCACTGGATCAAAGAAGCAGGTCCAAATAAACTGGTTGTGGGCTCACAGGCTCGCATTCTCTATGCGGATGCTGCCGGACGTATACGCATCGCCAAAGCCTTCAATAAAGCCATCCGGGAAGGGGAAATTAATGGACCCATTGTACTGGGTAGAGACCATCATGATGTTTCAGGTACCGATTCACCCTACCGTGAAACCTCCAATATCTACGACGGTTCACAATTCACGGCCGATATGGCCATCCACAATGTGATCGGTGATTCATTCAGAGGCGCCACCTGGGTGTCTATCCATAACGGTGGCGGCGTAGGATGGGGCGAGGTGATTAACGGTGGATTTGGTATGCTGCTCGATGGCAGTGAGGAAGCTGACCGCCGGCTGGCCATGATGCTACACTGGGATGTCAATAACGGCATCGCAAGAAGATCATGGGCCCGAAATGAACCCGCAATCTTCGCCATCAAACAAGCCATGATCGATGAACCCAGATTAAAAGTAACCTTACCCAACATCGCTGATGATGGGCTCATTGATGAGATGCTCTAGATACTATGAAACTAATACTCTTACCTGTCCTGCTTCTACTCTCCAGCCTTGCCTGCACCAAAGATCCTGTTGATCCCGGTGGCGGAGGGGATACTGATACACTAACAGGACCAAGAATCTACACGCTTGACGAGTTTGTGATGGGGGCTGATTTGTCGTATGTGAATCAGATTATGGATGTTGGCGGACACTATGCTGAGAACGAAAATCCGTATGTGCTGTTTGCTGACCACGGCTGTAATTTGGTTCGATTACGTCTTTGGCATTCCCCCAATTGGTTTCGTACGATCAATAATGATGAGAATTATCCACTCTACAATAACCTGCCGGATGTGATTCGTGCTGCAAAGGCAGTAAAAGAAGCGGGTATGGGGTGGTGCCTCGATATCCACTACTCAGACAATTGGGCTGATCCGGGTAAGCAATATACCCCTGAATCCTGGTTGGGTTTGGATTTGGAGACCTTGAAAGACAGTGTATATGAATATACAAAAGCTGTCATGTCGAGGCTGAATGAAGAAAGTCTTTGGCCAGATTATGTGCAGATTGGCAATGAGATCAATACGGGTATACTTCATCCGGTAGGGCATTATGAGGAAAATAACTGGCAAAATCTGGGCGCCCTTTTACAAGCCGGTATACAAGCTGTTCGTGATCAGCAAAATGCAAATTCCCAACCAAAGATTATACTGCACGTAGCCAATCCAGAGCATGTGCGATGGTTTTTCCGCAACGTAACGGTTGGTGGAGGAGTCACCGATTTTGATGTGATTGGTGTTTCATACTACCCGGCATGGAGTGATATCTCACCAACCGCCTTGAAGGGCTACCTGAAAACAGCCCGTGATGAATTTGACAAGGATGTTATGCTGATGGAAACGGCATATCCCTGGATCGCGGATGGAGCGGATAATTACACCAATTTATTCGGTGCAGCACAAGCAGTTTCGGGATATCCTTATAGTCGCGAAAATCAGTTGGAAATTATGAAGCAGATTACCCAATCGGTGATTGGTGCCGGGGGTATAGGGGTCGTCTATTGGGAACCAGCCTTCATCTCAACATCAATGAAAACGCAATGGGGAACAGGTTCGCCCTGGGAAAATTGCACCTTTTTTGATTTTACAGACAATAATAGTACCCTTCCGGGCATTGATTATATGACGTGGCGTTATACCTTTGAGTAAATTACAGCCAGGCCGCGCCTGGCTCAGCCTAAAATCAAAATATTGCATACCATGAAAAATACCATATTACTTATTACTTGCATCTTATTCACCGCCTGCATTCCCTTGGAAGATACAGTTTCGTTGGAGGGCCAATGGAGTTGTGAAGAGACCAGCGAGATTTATATGGCCGGGAAGTCGGGAAGCGGGGAAACAGGGAAGCAGGGAATGAAGGGAACTAGTGTGTTTCCTGTGTATATAGCGCAGGATGCGTTGAGTTCGAATGCGTATTACATCGATAATTTTTACAACATGGGTTCGGGCAAACAGGTATCGTTTACTGTATTCGGAAGAAGCATAACAATTGCGCTTCAAACTACTGAAGGGATCGAATTTATTGGTACAGGAACAATCAGTACCGATTACAACACCATCGAACTAGCTTATACCGCTGATGATGGAGGT
>CAYUGX010000350.1:0-4734 GCA_964444375.1 uncultured Porphyromonadaceae bacterium
GTTTTCATGCTCAGGACTGGGTTGTTCCGGAAGATCATCAAATGCAAAGTCGGCAAGTTTGCTTTGCTGATCTTCCGGAACAACCCAGTCCTGAGCATGTAAACCGGATGTGATGAAAACAATAGTTAGTAATAATGTAATGTAGTGTTTCATTTTTCCAGGTATTACTCAGGTGATTGAATAGTTTCTTCTTGTTTCTCCAGCGCGGTTTCCCAAATGGGGATAACCGGAAAGAATTTGGTCAATACCGTGATGATTATTAGCACCAGAATGAAGCTGGCCAGTGTTACTGCCGATTCAACGATGGTGGGCTTATAAACCATCCATTCTGTCGGAACGCCTTGCATCGGGAGGAAGGGATGTTCCTGTGTTGGAACCACAATAATATACCGCTTGAGCCAGGCTCCCGCGATAACAAATACTGAAATCACGGTTAACATGCCCGGTTTTCGCATTTTCTTGATCAAGAGAAGAATCAACGGAATAATCAAGCCCAACAGCTGAGTGCCCCAAAAGAGTGCAGCGTGGTGTCCGGTGAACAGAGCCTGCAGGTGAATGGCATCCATTTTTTTAAGCTTGAATCCAGGCACCAGGAATTCATTTATATTGAAATAAAAGTAGACAATGGCGACAAGAAAAAGCAACTTGCCAATCTTATCGAAGTGAAAGTCGGTGAGGTAGTCTTTCAGTTTGTAATTATTTCTGAAAAAGTACATGGCCACGATAACGGCTGCTGTTCCTGCCACGAATGCCCCCGATAGGAAGTAAGGACCGAAAATGGTACTGTCCCACCCAGGCCTGAGTGTTACTGCAAAAAGCCACGACGTGACCGTGTGAATCGCAAAAGCAGTTGGGATAATGAGGATGAGCAATATCCGGATCACTCTGAAAAGGATTTTGTATTGTTCAGGGGTATGCTGCCACTTAAAAGATAATAATTCATAGGCTTTCTGTAGCCACTTGGGTACATGGCTTAACCTTGACTTCGCGATGGCTAAATCAGGCAGGAGAGTAAAAAAATAGAGCAGAAAACTCAGCACAAAATAGGTAGTCACCACGGTGACATCCCATAATATTGGAGATTGAATGCGGCCATACATAAATACATAGGGTAATCGATCGGGACGACCCATGTCTGAAACAATCACCAGTCCAGCTACTGCGGCAAAAGCGACGGCAATGATTTCGGCTATCCGGCCTATTGGGGTGATCCATTTGATACCGGTCAGGCCCAAGACTCCACTGATCAGCATCCCAACCAGACTCGAAGCCACAAAGAAAACGAAGTTTGCAATGTACATGCCCCAACTTACATGATCACGCATGCCAGTTACGCCAAGACCTTCTTTAATCTGAATGGCATAGGCGTATAAACAGGCCAACAAAGCCAGCACCAGAAAACTCATCCAGATGGTAAAGCCGCGACTGGGACCAACAGGCTTTAATAGATCAGTGGCCACCCGGTTCAGGGTAGCCGGATGATAGTCAAGATTAGTTTTTTTTAGACTCATGGGATCAGGGTTTAGGCGTGAGAATCGTCGTGGTCATCTAAAATGCTTTTCTCGGGGAAGTCAAACAGTCGATTTTTTGGAGGCAGATAATATACCCGGGGATCAGTACCCAATTCAGGCATCAAACGATAACCCCCATTATCGCGTAATAACACAGTAAGGCGCACGGTCTGTTTGGTTGTTCCGTTCGTGACTGCGTCTTCATTTTCGTCACCAAAATAAAATACTCCATTCGGACAGGCTGAAACACAGTAGGGCATTTTATCTTCGCGCAAACGGTCGGCACTGAACAAGCATTTTGATATGGTTCCTTTCGCCTGCGGCACGTTCAACTCAACATCGTAGGTTAAGTCGTTGTCTTCTTCTGCCATAACAGGGTCCTGCCAATGGAACATCCGGGCTGAATACGGACAAGCAGCCATGCAAAACCGACAACCGATACAGCGTTCATTATCGATAAGTACGATACCATCCTGACGTTTATAAGTTGCATCAACCGGACAGACCGACACACAAGGAGGATTATCGCAATGCTGGCAGGGTTTGGGCATAAAATAGGGTGCCGTATTCTTGTTTTCCTGCATCTGCAAGGTATTGATATGGTATTCGTGCGGACGCAAATGATGAGCGTTCTGACAGGCCGAAACACATTGTCGGGCATTGCGGCATTTGGCCAGGTCGATCACCATCACCCATTTCTTTCCCGGAATACCTTCACGTCCTCGATCCTGCAAAGTCTCAACAGAAGGATTCATGGCCTCCATCTGATCCTTTGGAATTTTAACCAATTTGTTGTCTTCGGTCAATACCTTAACATATTCATCTTTCCCCTTCGATTTTTCAAAACGATAGCCCGAATAGATGGCAGCTGAACCGGCAAAGGTGGCCGCACCATAGAGACCAAATTTCTTCATGAAATTTCTTCGGGAGGTTTCCGGCACTTCTTCCGGTTTACCCGACGACTTTTTCTCCTTCTTTTCTTTTTCTTCCATATTGTAGATTAAGGACTTAGCTCAAGATTGTGCTTTTCATAGGATTAAGAGTAAGCAATTTAATAAAAATCCAGAAATCTTGACCGGGGTGTAACATGCGAATTGTTAAAAAAACTATTATGCAAAGATTTCATAATTGTAATAATTACAAAGAGAAGTCAACTGATAAATATCACACCTCTGAAAGTTTTGAGATTTCTTAGTATTTTACACACACCAAAACCAAGAGCATGAACTATCCGGGAAGAACTACACTGACAATGGTGAGTTGTATTATCTTTTTTATTTTGTGCTTGACCTCGTGTGGTTCTGGCTCTAATCGTGTCATCATTTACGTGTCAGTTGATCAGAACTACGCAGAACCAATTCTTGATCTTTTTGAAAAGAATACCCAATTGGATGTGCTTCCGGTTTATGACATTGAAGCATCGAAAACGACCGGACTGGTCAATCGTCTGATTGCCGAAAAGAAGAATCCACAGGCCGATGTGTTTTGGAGCGGTGAGTTTGTTCAAACAATTGCTTTAAAAGAGGCAGGCGCTTTGATACCGTATCAATCGCCAAATGGTCATGATATTCCTGATCAGTTTAAAGATCCCGAGAATTATTGGACAGGATTTTCTGGGAGGGCCCGTGTATTTATTGTAAATACCGACTTGCTGTCACCTTCAGAATACCCCTCTTCCCTGGATGATTTTCACAACACACGTTTGCCGGCCAATCAGAAAGCCATCGCCTTACCCCTGTTTGGCACCACTTATACTCATGCTGCTGCCCTGCACTCGTTGTGGGGTTCAGATAGGATGCTCTCTTTTTTCAATCAACTAAAGTCGTCAAATGTCCAGCTGTTGAACGGTAATTCGAGTGTTAGAGACTGGGTGGCTTCTGGAAAGGTCAGCTATGGATTAACGGATACCGATGACGCGTGTGGATCGATTCAAAGAGGAGATCCGGTAACCATGGTTATTCCGGATCAGACAACACAGGGCACCCTGGTAATTCCAAATACTGTTGGTCTGGTTGCCGGAGGACCCAATCCCGACAACGGACGTCTTCTAATCGACTATCTTTTATCGCCTCAAACACTTGAGGAACTGATTAAGCTAGGTTGGTGTCATGTGCCCTTACGGAGCTCAAAAAACAGGCCCGATTGTCTTGACTCAGTAAGCATTCGACCTTTTTCACTTTCGCTAGACAGCATTTACTCAGGTTTTAAAGCCTGTCGTGGGCCCCTGAAAGAAATATTCCTGAAATGAATTTGCTTGCTGATACCCTTTTTTTAGCCCTGTTGGTATCGCTGATAACAACAGCAATTTCTTTGGGTTCCGGGGTGTGGCACTTTAGTCGCTTTCAACGACTTATTGGTGAGCTGAAATGGTTGATCCTCTTCGTTGCTGCTGTTCCGCCTTATGTGCAGGCTGGAATATGGTTAGACCTGCTTCATCTGCTTGACTTGCCTGTTCAAGGATTATTTCCCTGTGTTTTGGTGCAGACCATCACTTTACTGCCCTTGTCAATACTCATTCTGCTTCATGGATTTGATCAGATCGATGCGAATAACATTGAGGCAGGACAGCTGCAGGGCAATGAAAGAAGGATGATTAACCGCATTCTTTGGCCAGCCATTCGTCCATATGCTCAAGCCAATCTGGCTATTGTGATGGTATTTAGTTTATTAGATTACACCATACCCACTATTTTCCAGTATCCAGTGTTTGGCCTAGACATTCTTGAAACATATGCTGCCACAGGAACAGGAAAAGAAGCGTTTTTACGAGGTCTGCCTTTATTGATGATTACCCTGCCGATTTTTACTTTTGCTGGCTGGTGGCTGATCCGTCAGGTACCTCGCCATGACCGCACAAGAAGCAGCAAAACAGTTCATATCAGTTGGCCAATCCCAATACTTACCTACCGGATGTTTGCTTTGGCACTGGTGAGTATGATGATACTTGCACCTGTATTGACACTGGTGATAACTGATGCGATGATTTCGAATTTGATCGAGACGATTAAACAGAATGACAGGATAATTCTATACTCCCTGGGTATAGCCACTCTGTCTGCCATTTTCATAGTTATAATCTCGTTTTTCATGGTCCGAAATCTGCGTAATCGCCTATTGATCATCAGCCTGGTGCTATTTGTATTTTTCTGTCTGCCTCCAGCCTTGCTGGGTACCGGTATGCAAGTCGTTTTCAACCAAAAGTTTTTGTCCTTTCTGTAAGGCG
>CAYUGX010000351.1:0-4710 GCA_964444375.1 uncultured Porphyromonadaceae bacterium
GTGAGAAAGATTATGGGAATATCTTTGGTTCGGGGATTTGATTTGAGTTTTGAACAGACGGCAAAGCCATCCATATCAGGCATGATAATATCCAGCAAAATGAGATCGAAAGGGTAAGCCATGGCTTTACTCAAAGCTGACCTGCCGTTGTTGGTTCCAATGACCTGGTAATTGCCTGCTTCAGACAGTATATCGGTCATGAAATCCAGATTTGCCTGGATGTCATCAACCATCATAATTCTGAATTTTGGCTTACTATGCATTTCGTTTATCATTTAAGACTTAATGTGGAAATCAATTTACCAATTAAGTCAACTTGAATGTCCCGAATCGAAGCACCAATTCGTTTAGCTTCTCCTGGCATACCATAAACCACTGAGGTTCCCTTATCTTGAGCAAAGGTGATTCCTCCACTTTTTCTTATTTGTAACAATCCCTGTGCTCCATCTATTCCCATACCAGTTAGCAAGAATGCCATTGAATTCTTTCCAATGGTGTTAGCAACCGATTTAAACAGCACTTCAACAGAAGGTTTATGGTGATTAACGGGATCTTCATTACTTAATAGGGTCACCAACTGATTTTTTCTTCTACCTACTAACAGATGATAATCTCCCGGAGCAATATATACATGACCGTCAGAAAGAGTTTCGTTTCCCATTGCTTCTACTACGATCAGTTCAGTCTGTTTGTTTAAGCGATCAGCGAAATCAGTTGTGAAGCCAGCTGGCATGTGTTGGGTAATAACTATAGGTGGAGGTTTACCATGAATATCGCATAAAACTGTTTGAATGGCCATCGTGCCTCCTGCAGATGCCCCGATAGCAATTACCGAAGGTCTATGGCTGATCAGCTTTTGATAGGCCTGCAGTAAGGCAAGATTCTCGGCTTCCCCGATAGGCATACCTTTTGTGATGTGGCCAGTATAGTTTTGTTTGTGGCTAGCTGCCATTTTGATGAGTTCGCATAAGCGTGTCGAGTATTTTTTAAAGTTTTCCTCATCTTCAACCTCAGGCTTGTGCATAACATACATGGCGCCATTCTCAAAAGCCTGTAAGACTAGTTGCTTATTTGAGGCGGTGTGTGCAGAAACTATAATCACCGGAATGGGATGCTGAAGCATCAGTTTCTTCAGAAAAGTGATGCCGTCCATTCTGGGCATTTCGATGTCTAAGGTTATGACATCCGGAATTTCTTTCTGAATCAACTTGACAGCCTCATAAGGATCTCCGGCTATGCCAGATACCCTCAATTCTTCATCCTCACTTATAATATCATCCAGCACTTGTTGAACAAGTTTAGAGTCATCAACTATCAAAGTGGAAATGCTTTTCTTACTCATTTGCTTTGACGTTTAGGTAACTGACTTTTACTATCCCATTGGATGTATTGAACTCAATTTTTCTGCCCAAAATTCCTCCTGTGTCTTCATTAACGATTTGTATATTATACAATTCTAGTACTTCTTTAGCAATTTTACTGTTTTTTTGCCCAGTTTTGAATAATTCGTGTGAAGAATTTGACATACTTGCACCACCGAAAAGCTTTGCATAAATCGGTTTGCTGTTAGCCTGTTTCCTGATTTGATTGATTAAGCTGGTGGTTGATTCATCACCATACGTATTTTTATTGGTTCCATTCTTTGGAAAAAATGGATATAAGAAATGGTTCATGCCAGCTAAGGTAAAATCTGCATTATAGAGACAAACTGTGATGCAAGATCCGACAATGGTTGTAATGAGTTTTGGCTCACTTGTGACGATGATTTCTCCGGGCTGTAAATATGATATCTGAGCCGTCATTAGTCAACAATCTTTTGATAAACAGATGGGTAAATCAATTTTAAGTTAAGATTCATATTAACCAATGATTCAGTGTGGCTGATAAACAATAGTCCTCCAGTTTTCAGTCTATCCAAGATCTTTTCGATGATGGCCAGTTTTGTTTCTTTGTTGAAATAGATAAGGGTATTGCGGCAGAAAATGATTGGATATATTTCAGGCGTATTGTAGTGATCATCCATCAAGTTCAGGCCATTGAAATAGGTCTTGTCTCTCAGGTTCTTCCGTACTCTGACCATTTTTTTTGAAGGATCCTTACTTTTTAGAAAATATTTTTTCAGCATTGATTCTTTCACCGGCTGAACGGCTTCAATTGGATAAATAGCCCTTCTGGCTAATGTTAGCATGGACTCAGAAATATCAGTACCGAGTAAAGAATAGGAGAACAGGGGATGTGTAAGCTTAAAGTTTTCAAAGATCATGGCAAGTGTATACACTTCTTCTCCACTAGAGCATCCGGCTGACCATACTGGAAACGGAGCGGAAGGACTTTTCTTATAAATCTCGGGTAATATTTTCTGATCCAGCAGGTCAAAATGTTTAGGCTCTCGAAAAAAATCTGTTTTATTGGTAGATACTTCGTTAATTAACTCAACCGGTTCTTTTTTTTGCCCTTCTTCACTGAATAAATACCTGACGTATTCAGCAAAACTGCCCATCTCTAATTTTCTGAGCCGTTTATGAAGGCGGTATTCGAGCAACTCCTTCTTGTTGGGTGTAAGATTTATACCATAATTTGCCAGAATATAGGAGCATAGTCTGTTAAAGTCTTGTTGACTCAATGACATGTCTATATCTGGTGTTTTGTGCTGCATTGCATTAAAACTCTACAAAATCTTTATCGAGCGAATCATTGTCATTCAGGTCAATTTTCACACCTTGTTCTGAATTGTCATTGAATCCCTGATCTGCCTTATTCAATGCCAAGGGTTCACTGTCTTCTACTGTCTGGTCATCAATACTGAAGAAAGACATGGTTTGTCTAAGTTGCTTGGCTTGAGCAGACATTTCAGCCGCACTGGTTGCCATTTCTTCGGAGGAGGCAGCATTTTGTTGTGTGACCATGCTTAATTGTTGAATTGCTATGTTTATTTGACTGGCTCCCTGGTTTTGTTCCTGACTAGCCGAAGATATTTGTTTCACGAGTTCGGTAGTCTTTTGAATATCAGGAATCAGTTCACCAAGCAAATGCCGGGATTCTTCAGTAACCTGTACGGTTAGTTTAGACAATTCATTGATTTCATTTGCAGCACTCTTGCTGCGCTCTGCCAGCTTACCGACCTCAGTAGCCACAACTCCGAAACCTCGACCGTGTTCGCCTGCTCTAGCTGCTTCAACAGCGGCATTCAATGACAGTATGTTGGTTTGAAAAGCAATGTCTCCAATGATTGAAACTCTTTCTGAAATCTCAACAATACGTTCCAGACTACTAACAGCAGAGTCAGAAACGGTTTTCACTTTGTCAGAAGCGCGTTGAGAAATGCCATCGGTCTCCTCGGCATTTGAAGAGTTTTGCTGGATGTTGCCCGCCATTTCCTCAACAGAAGAGGCTATTTCTTCTGAAGTTGAAGCTTGCTCTGATGCCCCCTGAGCGACATCCTGTGATACTGAAGACAGTTCATTACTGGCGTGACTCATATTTATAGCCGCTAAGCGAACACTTGAGATAACCTCTTGTAACTTGGCTGACGTTTGTTCGAGCTTTTTCATTAGTGCACCTAATTCATCTTTTCCGTATGATTTAAATTTGATTTTCAAGTCTCCATGAGAAACTTGTGTCAATGCATCCTGTATTTGACGGATTGATTTGCCAATACCGATAATCATCAGGATGGCCATAATACCCGGTCCAATGAGCATGATTAATACGATGATTATTACACGTAGTCGTGTATTTTTAAAGTTCTCTCGCTCAATATCTTGGATTGCACGTGCTTCAGTCATTTGAATATCAGACAATCTCTGTATGATAGGTAAGATATCCTGAATAATCAGTTTGAGCTCTGACTGGTGTTCAGCTAAATCAACTGATTCGGGAAAATCTTGATAGCTATTCACAATTTCACTAAGATGACCTTCTACTTGATCAGTTTTCGATGGAAATACTTGTTCGACCAATGCCAGTTCTGCATCTTGAAGGTCACGGTTTGAGTAGTCTGACCAAGCGATCTCAAGATTGTATTGTGCCTCTTGAAAAACGTCAATTGCCTCTTGCAGGCTCATGCTTGAATCGGTTACAGATTGTAAGGGTTGAAGAACCTGATCTTTGTACGTGCTATTCAGCTCTTCTAATTGGGTGAGTGGAAGCATCCTGCCATCAACAATTTTGACAATACCCTGGTTCACATTCTGCAGTGTTACAATCCAGTAAATTCCCACTGCAATAAACACTGAGGAATACAGTATCAGTGTCAGGTATAATTTTGTAGATATTTTCAGGTTTTTCATAGTTATTGATTATCAGGGTTGGTAGCTACAGTTCCATTTAGTTCATTTTGAGAAATATGCAAAGTGTCGTCGTTCTCAAAGATCTTAGCATAATCCAGTAGAATAATGAATTGATCCTTTACAGGATACATTCCACGAATTATTTCACTTTGGTATTTTTCACCTATGCTGGGCGAGGAGATTATATCATCAGGATTTATGTTAAAGACTGCCTTCACTTGATCCACTACACAACCTAAAATCATTTTTTCTGACTCCATTTGGAGCTCAATCACCAGTATGCAGGTTTCACTGGTCTCATCAGTTGGTAAAAAACCCAGCTTGTGATTTAAGTCTACCACTGGCAGCAGGCTACCTTGCCAGTTGATCACGCCCATAAGAAATGGGGGTGCTTGTGGGACTGGTGTTACTTCTTTGAATT
>CAYUGX010000352.1:0-4630 GCA_964444375.1 uncultured Porphyromonadaceae bacterium
ATTACCACTCCAAGGCATATTGAAGCAGCAACCATCAACCATCTCCTCATATTCCTATCTGTTTTTCTTTTTAATATCTCGGTAGTGAGTTTTCATGATCTTGCGCATCATGGGGCGATAATAGAGGTAGAAGAATTTTTCTCTTCGTAACAAATCATTGTCCCAGAATAAGAAATTAATCCAACCTGAACCGGCAAAATAGGCTGTTCGATTATTAATGGGATTATCGCAAAAATCGGCTCCAAAATAGTAATAGGGAGAAGGTCCTGTCGATTCCATGAATGCAGGAAATCGTTTGGGTATCCCAAATAAATCCAGAATAGAATCTCCTTTGAGGGTTGTTTCAATTTCAAAACTTGAAACGATTAAATTGCTATCATTCATGGGTAGCGAAATGTCAAACCAGAAAGGATAATGAATATCTTTAGGCAAGCCATATTTCTTTCGCCCATATTTACCGGTGAGAATATGAGGGATTTCAACCGTCAAGTGCTCATCTATTTCAAGTATTTCAATCCAGTCATCATCCCGAACAAAGACAATACCGGCTTTGGTAAAGGGCCACTGTCCGCCATGCTGAGCGCGGTAATTGTCGTAAACCCACCTGGGAAGCTCCTCATTATAGGGGTAGACCATGGGATCAAAATACCTGCCGATCCAACGAGACCATTTGGTATTGATCACTTCTTCAGCCTGAACGAGAATATGTTCCGGTGTAGGATGGTGATATAAATTGAACTCGGTAATAATCGGTTTCTGCTGACTCTTCATCAACTTTAACAAATTCACCTCTTTTTGCGTCATTCCCCCGTAAATCTCAGATGATCGCTCCTTCCACAAAATGGTATCCAAATACCACTCAAAGGTATAGATGCCATACATATCGGTGAAGTACAACATATCTTTCACACGTGATATTGAATCAATCTGATAATCTGACAGGGAGTCAATATCAGTCACGAAAAAAGCTTCACCACGTTCTATTGGAAAAAATCCCCAATAGTCATTGGGAATGCTGTATAGCTTCTTATTCGGTTTGCTGTATTTGTGATGAGACATAATCCAATTGTACGATCGATGCTCATTACCGACATCATGAAGCACTGTTTTGTCCATGATGAAAACATCTATCGGCTTGACTGGCTTGACCAACCAAAGCAGGAAACTCCACAAGGGAATCAGCAATACGAAAATGATAATGGTTGTAAACTACTTTGGATATCGCCTCATAATTTCTCATTTTAACTTGATTGCCAAGCTCACAAATCGCCTCTAATTTTTAAAAATAGGTGATTTCTGTGCTGCTTATGGGCACTGCTAAAACAAATTATAAACGGACTTATCCACACCCACTGGCTAGGAACTGGTCTGGATCCAATTCACCAAGCCCTTTTTTGCAATGATGTCCATCAGTTTTTCGGGTAGCGGTTCAAAAGAAAACCTGCTGTCACCAACGGTAATGAGCCCTTCATCGAATGACACTTCCACTTTGTCACCATTGCGATAGGCATCAACAGCTTCAGGATGCACGATCAAGGTCAGACCCTGGTTAATGGCTGAACGATAAAAAATTCGATTCACCGATTTTACAATAATCCCTTTCACACCGGCATAAGCCAGGCCAACAGAGGGGTGCTCACGAGAGCTACCGCAGCCGAAATTGTGTCCTGCCATAATCATATCCCCTGACTGAACACGTTTTGAAAAACTTGGATCAAATCCGGCAAACAGGTGCGGCATAATGGCCTCACCGTCTGAGCTGAGTACATTATAGGTCAGATTTCCAGCGAACATTTGATCAGTATTCAAGTTGTTCTGATCGGCATAATTCCAAACACCGGAATGATAGCGATCATCACCTTCATCGATTTCGGGTGTAGAGCTCTCTGCCCGGCCCGTCACAAAGACATCTTTTTGAGGAATGGACCGGGGATCGGTAATTGCCCCGGTTAAAGCCGAACAGGCAACTGCAACTGGTGAGGCTAAATAAATCTCGGCATTCGGATTACCCATGCGTCCTTTAAAATTCCGGTTCGCCGTACTGATAACTGTAACCCCGTCTGCCGGAATACCCTGCCCAGTTCCCAGACAAGGTCCACAAGAAGAACTTAGAAAATTTGCCCCGGCTTCGAGTAACTGAGAAACCAGGCCCTCTTCCATGGCTTGTTGATAAATCTCTCTTGAAGCTGGAATTACCAATAATTGAAATCCGGGTTTTATTTTTTTACCGGCAATGATTTTGGCAGCCTCCCGGATATCTTCAATGCGACCATTGGTGCAGGTACCAATTAATCCTTGTTGAACCGGAGTGCCTGCCACTTCGGCCAGGCTTTTCACATTATCAACATGATGCGGAGCAGCAACTAAGGGTACCAGCTCATCCAGGTTGATTTCCATTTGGTCTATATAGTTTGCATCCGGATCTGCCCAATAACCTGAGTAATCATTTCCAATTGATTTGGCTAATGTCGTATCAGGCGGAAAAACGGCATTCTTCGCGCCCATTTCAGAAGCCAGGTTAGCCAGTGTCATTCGATCTGAGATCGATAATCTTTCAACTCCCTCTCCATGGTACTCTATCGACAGGTAGTTTGCTCCAGCCGAACCTATCTTCCCGATGATATATAATGAAATATCCTTGGCACTAACTCCATCCGGCAGGTCACCTTTCAGTGTAATCTTCAAGCTATCTGGAACACGAAACCAGGTTTCCCCTTTTTTCCAGATTCCCGCTGATTCTGTTCTATCAATTCCGGCTGCAAAAGCATTAAACGCCCCTGCTGTACAGGTGTGTGAATCAGAACCTACCACAATCATACCCGGTCGGGCATGATACGACATAATCTGGTGACAAATTCCGCGTCCGGCATCGTAAAACTTATCGATCCCCTGGTCATTCACAATGTCTCTGATGGCCTGGTATTGGTTGGCCAGTTTGGCGTTGGTTGGAGGCGCATTGTGATCAAGCACAATGAGCAATTGGTCAGGATCAGCCACTTGTTCTCCCCCCATTTTCTCAAATGTCTTAAAAATACTCGCCGTGTTGTCGTGAGTCAATACGATATCCGGCTTTTTAAATACGATAGCTCCTGCAGGAGCCCCTAATACTTTTTCTACGAATGTTTGTCCCATGGTGATGAATTTGCTAGCGAAAAATAACAAAATCTCGCTTCAAAAAACAAGACACTTGTTTTGAATTCCGATAAATTCACCGGTGGTTAAGAGAACAGTTCTCCCAGATCTTTGATGCGTTTTCTGTTTATGGGTAATTTGATGGTATCCTTCCCTGTATCGAGGATACACTGGCAGTGCTTACGGTCAACCTGGGTAAGAAAATCAATATTGATAATCAATGATCTTCCGATTCGACGGAAGTTTTTCTCGATGAGTAGACTCTCAACCCTGGCTAAATTGGATGTAACCAGTTTGTAATCTCCTCCCATCAGGTGTAACTCTGAGTAGTTGCCATCAGCTTTTACAAAGGCAATTTTAGACACCTCAATCACGTAAAACCCATTTAAGGTATTGAATTTCAATTTACCGTCACCGACACTTGGCCCGGTCTTTTTATTACTTGTCAGGGCATTGAATCTAGCCAGGAAAGAGAGAATATCGGTTTTAGTTATCGGCTTAAGTAGATAATCATAGGCTTGCTTTTTGATGGCTTTAACAGCAAACTGATCATATCCAGTTGTAAAAACCACAACAGGATTGAGTGTCATGATTCGAATCTCATCAACTACCTCGAATCCATTTTTACCGGGCATGTCAATATCACAAAACAGCACATCAGGATTTAGATGTGGCATTTGTACCAAAGCATCATAGGGATTCGTAAATGTCGCGAGTAATTCAAGCTCATCAATATTTTCAATAATACTGGATAGCACACTAACAGCCTTAGGCTCATCATCCAGAATGACACAGGTTTTGTTTACCGTCATGATACAAACAGGTCAGATAGTTTTTTGATATGGCGATTACTTAGCTCAACCTTCAGACTGCCCGATGGAAAATCCAAAACACATACCCCTTTGCTACGATCAACCTGGGATAAATAATTCAAATTAATCATGATTGAACGTCCAATTCGCTCAAAACCATATTTTTCAATGGCCCCCTGTGTACTTGCCAGTGTTTGGGTTACCAATTTCTGCTCACCCGAAACCAAGTGAATCAGTGAATAGTTGCCTTTCGCAGTTACATGAGTAATTTGAGCCAGGTCCTGAAGAAAAAAACCTTTTAAGGTATTAAATCGACAGCGGCCAGATTGATCAAAATAATTGATCAAATTACCAGGTCTAAGTTTCATAACAAATCAGTAAGTGGGTAGCTCTTGGTCAAATGTAGCTAATCGAAAAAGCATAACCAAATACTTTGACACTCACTTAATGAAACATTACCAACACCAAGCCAAGAGTCTGTTTTTCTGTTTAAACTTCGTCCCTCGTCATGGTTCGTCGCTTCGGCAATAATCTCCTCAAAATGGCGCTTCCTCCGGAAGCGACATCATTTTCAAGGCGACAATCACCTCCACTCGACTTCTCATCCCTCGCCTCTCGCCTCTCGCCTTTTGTCTCTCGCCTCTCGCCTCTCGTCTCTCGTCTCTCGCCTCTCGTCTCTCGCCTCT
>CAYUGX010000353.1:0-4620 GCA_964444375.1 uncultured Porphyromonadaceae bacterium
TCAGGCTTTATTTCTATCTCTGCATGGTGCCTCAGTTGAGGCAGTTAATCAAGCTAATGCCTATAGCCCAAAAGATTGGGGTACATTGGTAGCTGCAACCAATCGCAGGCCCTATGGTTTCGACTGGGAAGATTGGGGAAGGTGGGATGCACGGGAAGTTTTGAATCTGGCTATTGATCGGTTTAACCCCGATCAGAATCAACTCTATTTAACCGGACATTCAATGGGTGGCCACGGTACCTGGCAGGTCGGTGTGACCTTCCCAGGATTATGGGCAGCTATTGCCCCCAGTGCTGGTTGGTACAGTTTCTGGTCGTATGCAGGAAAGACCAGTCTCGATAGCCCTGATATTTTTGAAGAACTGATTCAACGATCAGCTAATCCAAGCAATACTCTTGCACTACAACGAAATTATTTGCACCACGGCGTATATGTCCTGCATGGTGATGCGGATGATAATGTGCCTGTGTCGCAGGCACGTGAAATGCGCTCACAATTAGCCAAATATCATACTGATTTTGCCTATTATGAAAAACCTGGAGCAGGCCACTGGTGGGGTAACCAGTGTGTTGACTGGCCACCGATGTTTGATTTCTTTAAGAATCACCAACGTCCAAAGATCACTGAAATAAAAAATCTTGAATTTCATACCGCTTGTCCTGGTATTTCGGCAGAATCTCGCTTTATTCGAATCTGGCAGCAAATTGAACCCCTCTCGATTTCATCAATTCAGGTCACCCTCAAGAATAAAGAAAAGGAGCTCGTTCTTAAAACTGATAATGTATTGGTGTTTGGTTTGATAATGAATGGATTCGAGGCAGAGCAACCCTATCAAATTACACTGGTTGACCAAGTGTTTAGGGTAGTGCCTGGTGAGCAAGATGTCATTTATTTTAGACTGAGGAATGATGAATGGGAAGTAGTCGAACAGCCCACCAACAATGAGAAAGGTCCTCACCGCTCAGGACTATTTAAAGATGCCTTTCGAAATGATATGGTATATATATATGGTACTCATGGCTCGAAAGAAGAGAATAAGTGGGCTTTTGATAAGGCACGATTTGATGCAGAAACCTTTTGGTATCGAGGGAATGGTTCGATTGAAATAATTGCTGATACAGAATTTCAACTCAACCAGTATGAAGGTCGAAATATTATTTTGGTGGGTCATGCCGGTATGAATGCAGTCTGGGATTGTGTTTTGTCTGATTGTCCGATTCGCATTGAGGATGATCAAATGGTAGTGGGTGAAGACACTTTTGCAGGAAATGATATTGGTGGTTATTTCATTTATCCACGAAAGAACGATCCAAAGGCTAGTGTTGGTGTAATTGCGGGTACAGGTCTGCCGGGAATGATCTCAGTAACCAGCAACAGATACTTTGTATCAGGTTCGGGTTTTCCTGATTTTTTGATTTATCGTAGTTCTATGATGAAGAATGGTATTGACAATCTGATCTCATGCGGCTATTTTGATAATAATTGGTCACTTAATCCGAAAAATTTTGCTATTCGAAAGTAATGGATAGATCATTTTTCATAAAAAGTCTTACTGCCCTCGCCGGGACTGGACTACTGTCCCCTGCAGTCTTGGGAACTCAAGTACCTTCAGATTCTTTAGACTATGATTGGAATTTGCTGCGTACCCATTTTAGTTTGCCAGAGGGGTATCGATATTTCAATAGTGCCGGGATTGGTGCTGTACCCGTCAATGTGAGACAAGAAGTGATTAATTATTGGAATCAGAGTGAACTGTTTCCAGCACCTGGACACAAGCTCCAAAACTGGAACTCAATAAAACAAAGTATTTTGCCCGTTATTGGGGCCGGGAAGGATGAATCATGCATTGCACTTACTAATTCTACTACCGAAGGACTGAATATCATTCTTAATGGCATCGATTTCAAATCAGGAGATGAAGTCATCACCTCTACACATGAGCATCCGGCTCTTCACGTCCCCTTAATTAATACTGCTCATCGAAAGGGCATCAATGTCAAAACATTTAGTCCTGACCTGATAAATGGATTGAACAATGTACAGCTGATCAAAGGAATGATGACTAAGAGAACCAGACTGATCATTTTGAGTTTAGTAACCTGCACTACAGGTCAATTGATGCCAGTCAAAGCGATTGCGGAAATGGCCAGTGAGCGTGAGGTTTTGTTTGCCCTCGACGGAGCTCAGTCAACCGGAAGTGTTCCTGTCAATGTGTTGGACTGGGGGATTGATTTTTACGCAACTGGTGGCCAGAAGTGGCTGTTGGGGCCAAAAAGAACTGGATTTCTTTATGTTAGGAAAAACCGACTGAACACGTTGACTCCGCAAACTGTAGGTGCTTATTCTGAAGAGAGTTATAATATTGAAAGTGAAAGTCTTATATGGGCTCAAGGTGCCACACGCTTTGAATATGCCACTCAGAATGATTCATTATTTATGGGCTTGAAAAAATCAATCCATTTCTTAAGACATATTGGACTTCAACAAGTGTATGATCATGGTTCTGAGTTGGCTGAATATTTGTACCAGGGAGTCGAGCAGATTAATGGACTCCACAATCTTTCTCCTCATGAAATGAAATATCGTTCACCCATTATTACCATTTCATCCGATCGCTTTGATTTTATCGAATTAGCCTCAAAACTAAGCCAAAAGAAATTCAGAGTTCGGGTTGTTGGAGAAGCCCAGGTAAATGGAGTCAGGATGTCATTTCATGTATACAATGACCATCATGAAGTTGATAGTTTATTGACTGAGCTCGAAGAAATGCATGCATGATCAGTGTTCGATCAGCTTCTTGAAGTAGGTGTCAAAAGCCAAATCAGTCACTCTATAATCAGATTGGGCGAGGTTAATCGCATTGAGTGCTAGATTTGCGGCTTTGATACTCATAACCGGCAGTTCAGTAAAGCTTTCTTTTGAAGTCCGTTCATATGACATTTTAATGGCAATGTTGGCTGCCTGGTTTATCATATCCATCGAGGGTTGAATGAGAAACATACCGGCTGCAGCAGCCATGGCTGCTCCAATAGTGGAGGCTGATGACAGGATGGGTTTAGTGTAGAGTTGTTCTTGGTATTTCAACAATAGGGCGGCAACCAGACCCCCTACCAAAAGACCATCACAAATGGATTTTGAGCTGGTAGAATATTTACCCTGGATCATATACAACAGGCCTGGTAGAATGGCTGCAGATTCACACAGCGGTGCTGTGATGATTAACTGATTGTCGACAATTTCTTCAGCAATTGCCTGCACGTTGACATTAACGAGAAGCTGTTCGGCGCCGAGTGATTTCCAGGTTCTAATTTGGTGATTCAGGCTCTTGTGCATCATGGCTGCTTGCCGGCTTTGACCATCCGGCAGGGTACCCGTGTTGTCGAGCCCATTCGAAATAGAAGCTTGCATGATTTGCCATGTATTCTCCAGGTGCTCATAAATCTGTTCATCAGATATTGAATGCCTGATTCTTTCAGCCGAAGCAACGTATGCTGGAAGTGAAAGATCTTGAGTGCTGCAGACCTCCATTATTTGAGAGAAGTTATCTAGTTGCTCAAGGGTTGAACCAGGTTCAGCATCTCTGGATCCTGGTCCTGAAACCAGGCCTTTGAAAGATACGATATACTCAGCTTGGAGTAGAATCTTTTCATTAGGACCAAGCACGTGAAACCGGATAGTATTGGGATGAGCAATATCTTTCTTTGATTTGCTGAATACCACATCCGAACCCACCGAGAATCCCCAACTTTTATTCAGAATCATCAGAGATCGTGATTGTTCAATTCGTTCGAACAAGTTTTTTAGGCTAAGCCGATTCTCTCCTGCAATATAGCCGGCTAAACCACCAACCAGTGCAACATGGCTCAAGGAGTTAAGACCATATTGGCTGAAGTTGCCTAAAAACTCAACAATGATTCGATTATCGGGATGGTACGGGACACCGATCAGAACTTCGCGAAAATACTGACCGGTTTTGAGTGCGCCTGTGGTATAAGGTAAACTAGGACCATGAGCCAATTGGTAAACCTCAAAAATACTTGACAGGCTCATAAGGCTTATCTAAGCGCCTGATTTACGCTCCGTAATCGCTGGCCGTTTTGGTATGCTACAATGTAAGCTCCCCAGATTTTGGTGCGTTGAATAAAGCTGTCGCGGTAGCGTTCAGCATCGCGATAGGATTTAAATGATCCCACGGTGTATTTGTACCAACCATTATGCAGCTCTTCTTTTAATGTTTCGGTAATACCAAACCTATTGGCCAGTTTGCGACCTCCTTCACGACGATCTTTAAATGCACCGCATTGAATCCTGTACTCACGACCTGGTATGGATTGAGCTGAAACCACATTGCTTTTCGTAGTGGTTGGGTTCTTTCTCGTTGTCGTTGATCGGTTCCCTCCATATTGAGCCATCAGTTCTTCCAGGGTGGTGTCAATTTCTTCTTCTGTTTTATTTTCAAGGTTGACTCCCCTCAGTTCATTACCTAAACCTCGATTATCTTCCTCGCCGATGATTTCTTTAAACTTCCTATCCATCTGGTCTTCCATATTATTATCGACAAAAATATAATCGTTGAAGCGGCTCGATTTAATACCATCGGGTTGATCATACTCGATTTTC
>CAYUGX010000354.1:0-4612 GCA_964444375.1 uncultured Porphyromonadaceae bacterium
CCAAAAATCTTTTCCTATATTTTCACCTGCAAGCTCTGCAAGTGTCGTCCCATCAAATCGATAAACACGCAACTCATTTTCTGTTCCGCTATCATCCATTAATCCCACAGAAAGATACGTTCCATCAGGACTCCAATCCAATGCTCGAACATCAACATTTACACTTTTACCTGCACCAGTAAGCTCAGCCAGCGTTGAACCATTAAACCTGTAAATCCGTATTTCATCAGCCGAACCACCATCACTCGTTAACCCAACAGCTAAATAAGCGCCATCAGGAGTCCAACTCACTCTTTTAACAGATTGTGGTGTAAGTTCTTGAGCTGCAGCACTTATCTCACTCACAGTAGCACCATCAAATGTATAAATTCGTAGCTCGCCACCTGAGCCAGAATTTCTACCCACAGCCAAATATTTCCCTCCGGGGCTCCATTTAACTTGACTAACTGTTGCTCCCAACTCTATGCCGGCACCACTTAATTCGGCAAGGGTCGTCCCATTAAAATGGTAAATACGTACTTCATCACCAGATCCATTCGTCAAGCTGATAGCCAAATACGCTCCATCAGGACTCCAACTCACTGATGTAATATATTCAGTTGAACTGACAGTCATAGTCGCACCACTTACCGCTGTTAGCGTTTGGCCGTCAAATTGATATACATGCAGTTCGCCTTTAACAGCCGCTGTTGACACATTGGCAGCAAGATAATCGCCATTCGGGCTCCACTCAACCCATGCAACAGTTTTATTTAGATTTACGCCGGCAGTCTCTATTTCAGTTAAGGTTGTATCAGTGTCAGCAAATTTGTTGAGCAAGATGTTGCTTGTTGGAATACAGGTCCATGTGTCATGCTCAAAGCTATAGACCCGTACCGCTTCACCAGTTGATTTTAGTCCTGCGGCAATATAACACCCATCTGGTGACCAGCTAACAGCATAAGCCAAAGTAACTGCAGCCGTACTTGCTACTTCTGTTAAACTCGAACCATCAAATCTATACATTCGAACCGATGCCGTATCTGTTAAACTTTGCTCATCAATACCCGCAGCAAGATACTTCCCATCTGGGGACCAGTCAACAGAATAACATAACTCAAAAGCACCTGTACTGGCAACTTCTGTTAATCCCGAACCATCAAACCGGTAGACCCGAACTTCATCACCACTTGATTCTAGTCCTGCAGCAAAATAGCAGCCATCTGGTGACCAGCTCACCGAATAACACCTAATAACACCTGTCGTACTAGCAACTTGTGTTAAACTCGAACCATCAAACCGGTAAACTCGAACGGATGCCGTATCTATTGCGAATGGAAATAATCTCTGATCAATCCCCGCAGCGAGATAACCGCCGTCTGGTGACCAGCTAACAGAAACACAAAAAGCAAAACCACCTGCACTAGCAACTTGAGTTAAACTCGAACCATCAAATCGGTAGACACGAATAGATACTGGATCTGTTCCTATTCCCGATACCTCATCAAACCCCGCAGCAAGATACCTACCGTCCGGTGACCAACTCACAGAATAACACAAATAAACAGTCGCCGTGCTGGCAACTTCTGTTAAACTCGAACCATCAAACCGATAAACACGAACTTCATCACCACCCGATTCTAGTCCTGCTGCAAGATAGGTGCCATCTGGTGACCAGCTCACCGAATAACACTCCGTAACAGCAACCGTACTGGCAACTTCTGTCAAACCTGAACCATCAAACTGGTAGACCCGAATGTCATTGCCCGTAGAATCCAACCCTACAGCAAGATAGTTCCCATCTGGCGACCAGCTAACAGAATAACACTTACCAACACTTGCCTCACTCGCAACAAGCGTTAAGCTTGCATCAGAAGTTTCTGTCAACATATATGACATGGCACCCGTCCAATACGCAGGTCTATAGACCGGGCAGCTAACAGTAACATTGTTATCCAAACAAAGGATACCAGTTGTTAAGCGAAGTGGGGTCATGTATGATTCAATCGTCGACCCATCAAAGAACATTCCCGAGCTCCTATCAATCATCTTGATCAAATTATCAACCGTCGTCGTTGGGTTATAACTAAACGTCGCATCTTTATCAAACGCAAAGTTTGCACCCGAAGCTATATAACTTGGTTGGTCAGAGCGATACATAAATTTGTGTGGTCCAGAGACGACAACGTCGTTATGCACATATAATCTTCCAAGCTGGAAATAAATATCGTCGTACAAATCAAGCGCGACATCTTGAAGGGCTACACGAGAATTTGGCCCGAGAGGGGTAAAGATCTGGTTGTAATACCCGTTACATGTATTTTTGATGGTCATGTTTTTAAGTGTCACGGTAACACCGTGATCAATAATAAGTTGGGCATCTTGGCCAAACGTAAAGATATTGCCATGCCCATCTAAGACAAGATCAGACATTATACGCAAACGCTTTTTTGTTGGCAGTTCAAAATCGCCTTCAAATCCAATCGAATACCCACGCCCATCGATAATGGCCCCGTTGGGCATCGTCGCATGTGACTCAAAAATAATGGGACGCATTAAGCGTATCTGCCCCGTTGCACCAACATTTGTCCCGCCTGGGCCCGCATTAATCACACCGCCAATTTTGTCAGCAAGATCAAGCGTTACGGCAACACCGGTATCAACAACAAAGCCGTCACGAAATTTAACAAACCCCTTAGCATAATCAGGAGTTCCTGATATCGTTGTATCAAAAAGCACACGTGTATCTTCCCATTGGATACTGCTTGTTCCATCAATATTTTGGTATCCGGCGTGAAGGGATAAGTTGGGAACAGACAGAAGAAAAAATATGAGTATGGTTTTCGAGAATTTAAAAACGTTACAATTCATAAACACACGCTCCTTAATCATGCTACCGACGAATTATCGATAACGATCCCATCAATTTCTACCCGCGCACCACCGAGCACACGAACATCTAAGTCGCCATTTGTAAGAGTACTATCACCAAAAATTAAGCCATCCGTGTTCCACGTATATGTAGTATCTCCAAACCTATACACACGGATCTCACCTCCAGATCCAGCATCACTATGCAAGCCTGCAGCAATATACGCTCCATCAAACCTCCAACTTATAGATCTAACATGCACGCTAAGTTCTTGCCCTACACTAGCAACCTCTTGTAATGTAACCCCATCAAATTTATAAAGTCGTATTTCAGTACCACTTCCTACCGCTAATGCTACAGCAATATGCGAACCATCAGGACTCCAATCAGCCGAATGCCAAAAATCTTTTCCTATATTTTCACCTGCAAGCTCTGCAAGTGTCGTCCCATCAAATCGATAAACACGCAACTCATTTTCTGTTCCGCTATCATCCATTAATCCCACAGAAAGATACGTTCCATCAGGACTCCAATCCAATGCTCGAACATCAACATTTACACTTTTACCTGCACCAGTAAGCTCAGCCAGCGTTGAACCATTAAACCTGTAAATCCGTATTTCATCAGCCGAACCACCATCACTCGTTAACCCAACAGCTAAATAAGCGCCATCAGGAGTCCAACTCACTCTTTTAACAGATTGTGGTGTAAGTTCTTGAGCTGCAGCACTTATCTCACTCACAGTAGCACCATCAAATGTATAAATTCGTAGCTCGCCACCTGAGCCAGAATTTCTACCCACAGCCAAATATTTCCCTCCGGGGCTCCATTTAACTTGACTAACTGTTGCTCCCAACTCTATGCCGGCACCACTTAATTCGGCAAGGGTCGTCCCATTAAAATGGTAAATACGTACTTCATCACCAGATCCATTCGTCAAGCTGATAGCCAAATACGCTCCATCAGGACTCCAACTCACTGATGTAATATATTCAGTTGAACTGACAGTCATAGTCGCACCACTTACCGCTGTTAGCGTTTGGCCGTCAAATTGATATACATGCAGTTCGCCTTTAACAGCCGCTGTTGACACATTGGCAGCAAGATAATCGCCATTCGGGCTCCACTCAACCCATGCAACAGTTTTATTTAGATTTACGCCGGCAGTCTCTATTTCAGTTAAGGTTGTATCAGTGTCAGCAAATTTGTTGAGCAAGATGTTGCTTGTTGGAATACAGGTCCATGTGTCATGCTCAAAGCTATAGACCCGTACCGCTTCACCAGTTGATTTTAGTCCTGCGGCAATATAACACCCATCTGGTGACCAGCTAACAGCATAAGCCAAAGTAACTGCAGCCGTACTTGCTACTTCTGTTAAACTCGAACCATCAAATCTATACATTCGAACCGATGCCGTATCTGTTAAACTTTGCTCATCAATACCCGCAGCAAGATACTTCCCATCTGGGGACCAGTCAACAGAATAACATAACTCAAAAGCACCTGTACTGGCAACTTCTGTTAATCCCGAACCATCAAACCGGTAGACCCGAACTTCATCACCACTTGATTCTAGTCCTGCAGCAAAATAGCAGCCATCTGGTGACCAGCTCACCGAATAACACCTAATAACACCTGTCGTACTAGCAACTTGTGTTAAACTCGAACCATCAAACCGGTAAACTCGAACGGATGCCGTATCTATTGCGAATGGAAATAATCTCTGATCAATCCCCGCAGCGAGATAACCGCCGTCTGGTG
>CAYUGX010000355.1:0-4610 GCA_964444375.1 uncultured Porphyromonadaceae bacterium
ATAGGTAGTATTCAAATAGTAGTCAAAATCATCTGGATGCATGATCATCGGCAACAATTGATTCCCCATGTCCAGTACTTCTTGTTTGCTATACCCTAACATTGAATGAATGCGCTCGTTACTATACACATTCTTGCCTTCCTCGATATTATAGATATAAATAACATCAGGGCTGGTATCAACAATAGATTGTAATAATAAGGTCTCAGTTCTGTTTGTCATTGTTTCCATGGTTCTAATTTTCGACACCCAATGCTTCTAATCTTGGTAGCAACTGATCCATTTCATCAGATTTACATAAAAAGCAGTCTGCACCAAGTTCCTTTGCTTTGTTACGATACTGCGGATATGGAAAATTTGTAATTACGATCGACCGTATCTGAGGCTGATGTTTTCTGACATGTGTCAACAACTCCAGGCCATTTCCGTCTGGCATCCTGATATCAGTGATGATCACATCGAATTTCTTACCATTCAGGATTTGTAAAGCATGTACAATCCCGAAGGCAGAATCAATTGTATGTTTTTCTTCGGATTCACATATAATGTCCCGAACTCGATTTTGGAGTAATACTGAATCATCAACAATCAGAATATCCATGGTGCTTTTTTTTGTCGTTTATTCACGATACAATGATAGGGTCGATTTACCTGAGAAAAGGTAAGTTGATCCTGAATACCGTGTAGTGATTGGACGAAAAAAAAGTAGTATAATCCTGACGGTTTGTAGGAATTTACCTACAATTAATCGACAAGGTCATTTTTGATGGCATAGCGCGTGAGTTCAGCCAGGTTTGATAGATTCAGTTTCTCAAACACTCTTGACTTATAGGTGCTCACTGTTTTTGCACTGATAAATAATATGGTCGATATTTCTTGAACGCTCTTTCCTTCAGCCAGCATTGTAAAGACTTTAAATTCCCGGTCTGACAAATTTTGGTGTGGGCTAGCTGCTTTTGGATTGGTTGTCAGCTCAAAAAGAATGTCTTGAAGTTCCCTGGAAACATATTTCCTGCCACTGGCAATGAACTCAATTGCGGGTAAAAGTTCATCGGATGCTCTTTCTTTGGTTAAGTATCCTGAAGCTCCTGATTTTAAAGCTCGTATGGCGTACTGTTTCTCTGGATACATACTCAAAATTAACACGGCAGATTCAATCCCTCGCTCTCGCATTCGTGTTAATACCTCCAATCCTGATAGTTTTGGCATCGAAATGTCCAAAATAACTAAATCTGGTTTCTCCTCCATAATAAACTCGATCGCCTCTTTCCCATTTGATACTTCGTGGATGTTTTGAATCGGGTCATAGGTACTTAGTATTCCCCGTAATCCGGCTCTCACTATATCATGATCATCAGCAATCAAGACTTTCATAGTTGTATGATTTATGTCTGTAATTTATGACTTTAATTTAAGCAATTATAGTTTAACCCTCAGCCTGATTGTTGTTCCTTTTCCTTGTGTGCTATCAATCTGCAACTTTCCACCAATTGCCTGGGCCCTTTCTCGCATACCTAACAATCCAAACGAATCAGCCTTTGTGATATCAGGCTCCGAAATCCCCTTACCATTATCTTGAATTGTTAATTGAACAAACTCCCCGTCTGTACTTAATATGATTTGCACTTTTTTTGCCTCTGCATGTTTTGTCACGTTATTTAATGCCTCCTGAACAATTCTGTAAAAGGTTATTTTAAAACTGGACGGAATGTCCTCTTCATCAAGCAAAAACTCACGGTTCAATTCCAATCCAGTTCGATCGATATATTGATCAGTATACCATTCTAAAGCCGCTAATAGGCCGAGATCATCGATTAATCCCGGCCTCAACTCACTGGTTATTTGCTGGGTAGTTTTAATGGCCTGATCAACAAGCTTGCCAGCTGCATCTGTTTTATTTATAGCCTCCTGATTTGCGGGTAAAATGTTCTTCTGTATTGACTTTAAGTCCATCTTTAATGCGGTAAGTGTTTGACCCAGATCGTCATGTATTTCCCTCGCCAATGCTTGCCGTTCATTTTCACGGAGATCTTGAATGTGCTTGGTTAAATTTGTTAATTGCACATTTGTGTCTTCAATTTCTGTTTTTAATTTCTTAGATTCTGTGATATCGTTACCTGCGCTCAACATACCAATGATTTCACCAGAATCTCCATAGATTATTGAATTATGCCACTCAATTTCATATAAAGTACCGTCTTTTGCAATCACTGGATTCTCGAAGTATTCCATTACCTTCGAATCCCCTGAGATGAATTTATTGAAAGCGGCTACCAGAGATTTTGTCACTTCCATTTTCGGCAAACAGAAGTCAAACCAGTTTTTGCCCATTAGCTCATTTTCAGCATATCCCAATAACACACATGCTTTACGATTGATAAGAGAAATGTTACCAGAAACATCTACTGCTACAATGATTGATTCTACGGTTTCAAGGTATGATTCAGCTCTTTCTTTTTCTTGAACGACCTTCTCTTCTGCGCTTGACCTGTTTCTTTCTGAACTGATTTGCCTGGCAATAATTTCGAGGATTGTTTTAATAAACCCGGTATGCTCAATGGCATTCCGATACATTAAAACCACTATACCTACAGATTTTCCATCGTTGTCATAAACTGGCGTGCCTGCATAACCTTCAATTTCCATTTTAATCAGTAGATCATCTTTTGGAAATAGTTGGCCAACCTTTTCTTCATAAATACATGACTTCCCTTGAAGGGCCATATCACATGGAGTCCCATCCAAATCATATGTAAAATTCTTGACAACCTTTCCTTTGTGATAAATAATGCTTGTTTGAATCTGATTGGAGGCGACTTTCTGACCGTAAAAGGCATAGTCAGCATTTGTAATATGGCCCAGGGTTTCAATGATTGTTTTATAAAATGAATCACCTTGGTGACCTGAGGTTGAGTCTAAAACTTCCTTTAGCGCTTTTTCTCTCCGGGCAAGTTCCCATTCAGCAATCTTTTGCTCAGTAATCCGTGTGCTTGAACTCCAAACATGGGTTAAATGACCGTTCACTACTTTACCTTGTAAAGTATCAAGTCCAACATACGTGCCTTCTGACCTCAGGCGACTGGTAACCTCTTCATTGGCTAACACATACCCATTTAATATAAACTTTTCAAAAATGTCATCGTAGCCTCTATCAAGTATTATCTTGTCTACACTTACACCAATTATTTGATCCTTCTCGTTAAAACCCAGGGCTGTGTATGCCGCTTTGTTGGCATCGATACAAACTCCTTCATGCATCAAATTAATCTGCTGGTCTACAGGAAGATCCGTTCTACATCCCTCTGGCATTTTCCAGTAGATTATTTGGTCTGCAGCTGTATTAATGAATTCATAATAATGCGATTGGATATCCTTCAATCGATCTTCAATGATCTTTTTTTCAATCAACTCCCACGCCACTCCCATCAATCTATCTATGATTAAAACATCCGTATCATCATAGTCAACCGCTTTATTACCAACCCCAATAACAGATATAATTTGATTTTCTTTGTGTACGGGATACACGAGCTCTCGATCAACCGGGGCATGACCCTTGGGCAATCCCTTTTTATGTGTCAAACTCTTGTAATCATTGTGTATAACAGGCGTACCCTGGTGAATGCAATCTACCCAAACACCAGCCTGTGATATGGGATAGTGCTGACCTTCGCCTTCAGCCTCGCACATGGTTTTTATTGTATTTGTCGACCAGGTTTGCAGAGACAAAGTCTCTTGATCTTCTTCAACAAAATGAAAAAAACCAATTTTGCTATCGGTTAGTGTCTCTGCCTCATCCAGAATCATCTGCAACAATTCCTTCTCTGTATGATTTGATGCAAAATCGACCAATCGTACATGCGCAGCGTTGATTCTCTCTGTGATATAACTTTCTGTAATATCTCTGGCAATCCCATCAATCTGCACAAGTTCTTTGTTTTGATCATATTTTGGAACAAAGCGTTGTTCTGTCCAAATAACTTTTTGATCTTTCCTTTTCCATCTGATTTTAAAAGGCTTCGTAAATTCAAACTGACCGGACATGATATTCTCAATTGCCGGCAAATCTGCAGGATGAACCAATTTGACACCTAAATCCGGATCATCATAATGCTCTTGAGGTGAATAACCTGATATTTTCGTTGCAGAAGATGAAACAAAGGAAAAATGGGGTTCGGGTTGAAACTCATACCGATAAATCAAATCATCCAGGTTCTCAACCAGACTCTGATACTTCTCCTGGCTTTCCTCCAACAATTGTTTAACTAGTCTTTCCTCAGTTACATCCCTCGCTATTCCTAAAACTAAAGTTTCATTATCAATTGTAACTGGAAAGGTTGAAATTTCAGCGTCAACAAATTCGCCGCTCTTCCGCATTAAACGGTATACTTCGGGTCCTGTTTTCTTTCCTATTGCACTTTTTGCCACCGCTTTCGTAGCCTTCCATAATTGATCCTTAGATATAAGGTTGATTTTTAGAAAATTTTTACCTATCAATTCGTTTCGGTCGTAACCCAGTAGATTTTCCGCAGCCCTGTTACCATCAATAAAATTCCCCTTCTTATCGGATAAATAGTATGCATCCGGGGCAAATTCAAAAGCGATTCTGA
>CAYUGX010000356.1:0-4580 GCA_964444375.1 uncultured Porphyromonadaceae bacterium
CTCGTCTCTCGTCTCTCGTCTCTCGTCTCTCCTAATACCCCATCTCAATGCCCTTATCAATCGCCGGTATACCGTCTTTCATCCATTTCGGCATGGGTTTGCCTTTTAAATAATGGTCAAAAAACTGTGCTAACCTGATCTGGAAATCGTGCTTGTCTTCAATTCGGGTTGGCCAATGATCTGCGTTATTATAGTTAAGCAACCAGGCTGGTTTACCGAGTCTTCTGAGTGCAATAAAGTATTCAATACCCTGATACCAGGGTACGGCTCCATCGTCGTCATTGTGCATGATCAGGATTGGAGTTTGCACCTTATCCATAGTGAATATTGGAGAGTTCTCAATGAATCGTAGGGGTGACTCCCAAATTGATTTACCGATCCGACTTTGGGTATGTTCATATTGGAATGAGCGATTTAGTCCCGATCCCCATCGGATGCCACCATAGGCACTAAACATGTTGACCACCGGGGCTCCCGATTCGATTGCAGCGAAAAGATTGGTACGCGTTGCCAAATAGGCCACCTGGTAACCACCCCAGCTATGTCCTTGGGCACCAATGCGATCCTCATCTACAAACCCTTTGGCAATCAGGGCAGTTACTCCTGGCATAACACAATTAAATGCGTCCTCACCTGGATATCCTTCTTTGTAATAGACATCAGGATTAAAGACCAGATAACCATTGCTGGTGTAGTAGTGGTAATCCACTGTTGATCGATGACGTTCTGGAATTCGATGACCAAATAATCCCTGAGAACTTTTTTCATAAAAATTGACAATCATGGGGTATTTCTTTCCGGGATCAAAATTGGCTGGCTTATGCAAGGTTCCTTCCAATTTTCTGCCATCCAATGAAGTCCAGCTAACGAGTTCTGCAGTTCCCCAAATGAACTCCTCTTGCTGTGGGTTCGCATCAGAAAGCTGTGTATGCGTTTTGAATTTCAGATTGCTACCAATGATATTAGGAAAGGTGTTAAAGTCCTCTTTTGTATACAGCACGTCATGGCTGTCTTTGGCCTTCTGCAATCCCGACAGCTTGAAGGGGCCAACAAGCAATTCTGTTGGTGTCTTTCCTTTGGTGAACTTGATCGAATAGAATCCATCGTGTCTCGATACTTCATTGTGACCGGTGAGGTAGTGCAGTTCACTAAATTTAATGCCCTTCGGGGCAATAGATCCGCGATCTCTGTCAGTATCAAATCGAATCAGGCGGTAGTTGATCTTGCTTTCTCTTCCGTTTTGGGTCAGATTGACAGCATCTTCCCTGTTTTCAGGATCTACTTTCCAGATATCGTATCGATCATAGATTAGTAGGGCGTCATCATTCTCGAGCCACCCTGCAGTTTGGTATGAACCAGGCAAATTTGGAACATCATTTAGCTCCCTGGCACATTGTATAGTCTCCTGTGTTGTGATTACAAATTCCTGACGGCTATTTAGCTTATACGTGTGCCAGGTGGTGTCGATGGCCTGATACCAATACAGGTATTTACCATTTGTACTGACCATCGGTCTGGCCCGACAGTCAGTTTTAATCAGTTCACTTCTACCAGTTTGTAAGTCAACCAGATAGAAGTCGTTATGGCCTGGACTTCCTTCCCACATGCCTTGTACAGCGTACGGTAGATTTGACCAGGCAATTGCCTGATCAGCATTGCCTTCATCAAGTAATGAAATTCCGGTATATTGTTCATTTTCAAGTTGAACCAGTTTTCTGGTATCCAGGTGGATAACGGTAAGGTAGCTCTTTCTCAGACGACTTTTCTTCTGATTAATCTGCCTGGTCTGCAAGATGGGCTCGTTCCAGTGCCATATATCAACCACCGGTCGCTCTTCATCCAGAACCGTTGTGTCTTTCTCAGGCCTGATCGGGGCAATGCCGATAAATAGTCGATTGTTATTTTCAGAGAATAGAAGTCTCCCATTGGTACTAATTTCCCAATCGGTAGGAATTTGTTCATCTCCTGAATCAAGGATGACTTGGGCTTGTCCAGATCCATCCCAGAAATACACCCCATACTCTTTTTTCTTTACTCTTTTATCCTCAGGTGCGGCCAGGAAAGCCAACTTTGATCCGTCTTTATTTAACATGAATTGTTTGAGATCGAATTTGCCTGAAAGGATTTGGTTTTGAGACCCTGTTGTTAAGTCGATCATATGGAGCCCTGCGCTGAAGTCGCCATTATCTCGATGAGTAAAATAGACCAGGATGGGCTCATCTTCAGCAAAGTAATACTGTGAGACGTTAGGAATTTTTTGTGTAGCCTTTGAGTCTAATTCCCTTACATACAGAGGCTCCCCTGATTTTCTCTCTTTTTTCTCATCCTTGCTTTCATCACCTTTTGCTTCCTCCTTTTTGCCGCTTTCTACCTGGTAGGCTACATAACCACTCCAGTTCTTTGGTAGTTTATATGACTTCAGGTTCTCAATCAGATCAACAGTTTTTGAATCCATAGAATACAATGCCAGCTTGTTCTTGGGCATTTTATCCTTTTTTACTTTCTTCAATTTCAACTGCCTGATTGAATCTAGTGGGGCTTGCATAGTAAATACAACATGTTTTGAATTCGGTGTGATGTTGATCGAATTGGCAAATTCAAACGAAGCTATTTCTTGCCCATTAGTACCGGTGATATAAACCTTGGTGTCTCCTTTCCAGGGTTGTGTTTTATACACCACGAAACTGCCATCATTGGCCAGTTTCGTCTCGGTAATGCGCTTCCATTTTAAAACATCTTCATGACCCAAAGGCCGTTGCTGACCCCATAATATGCTTGAAGCACAGGCCAGTAAAACAATTGAAATTAAAAATCCCTTTTTCATAGTATTGATCCTATTAAAATCATGTAACATTTTTTCCGTAATACAGATGATCACAGGTTTTATCTTCAAAATGTATGACCCCTGGCAATCTGCCCCAACATTCAAATCCGAATTTCTCTAATAACTTAATGCTACCCGGATTGCAGTCGAGTAATATAGCGACGATATGAAGTAGCTTCAATCTGGGACAATCTTGAATCATGTGTTTAAGCAAAACTGAGCCGATCCCCTTTTTATGGTATTCATAATCAACAAAGAAACTGACTTCGGCAATTCGATCCATTGCCTGTCTCCCTGCCCGATAGGGAGATAAAGTACCAAAACCTACAACCCGGTCCTGAAGATGGGCCACATAAATCGGGTAATGATCGGTATCATGTTGGTTGAGCCATACAATTCGTTCTTCGACAGTAAATTCCTTCATGTGACCGGTTGCCGATCGAGATTGTATCGCCTTGTTGTATATAGCAACCAGTTGGGGTAAATCACTTCTCTTTGCAAAACGAATGTCTGGCAACTGTTTCATAGACTTTGAACGTGGTTAAAAATAGATTTTTTTAAGGTTCTGAAGTATGTTGTACACCAGTCTATTTGTATACGTACGAAACGGTTAGTGGTGAACGGCAGAATCTTTAAATTTAAGTACATAACTAGCCGTGGCATCCTTCCCGAAAAAATGATAACCTGAGGGGGCATACAAGAAAGCGGGTTTATCGTTTATCAATAAAACTTGCGGTCGCTCAAATTTAACTATCTGTCCCCCATAATGCCTGACCCGATTTGATAATTGACTTGAATCAAGGTATTTACCTACCGGATGAAATCCTTTTTCAGCCTGGGTAAACCGAATACCATCGGGTGACTTCCACAAAATACCACCGCCCTTTTCCAGCATTCCATGGTTGTCGGTGGTTAGTAAGCAGAATTGCCCATCCATCATGAAAGCATATCCATCTTCAACACTGCGGTCATTGTAGGTGACCGGGTAGGGAAGTTGCACATAGGGGCCCTCGATGTGTTCAGCGATTGCCAGCCCCATCTTGCCACCTTGAGATTTGAAATAGAGAAAGAATCCACCATCCGGATGTTGAAGCAAAGCTGGATTATTTACTCCATTACTGGCTTTGTAGTTCCAGTAAGATGGATTCGTTGGAGGTGACAAGATGAGTCCATCGCCATGAACTCTTTCCCACGGACCATATAAACTGATCGATTTGGCTAGCCCAATACATTGATTTGAAGGATGTGGTGGCTGATTTGGGTTGTCATTCGCAATGTAAAGAAGATAATATTGATCTCCGACCTGATGAATGGCTGGATTATGGGGACCTGATGCATCCCAATGCCCCGCACCTCTTCCTGTCAAAGCCAAATCTGAAAAGGCAAAAGGTCCGGTCGGTGAATCACCTACATAATGAGCGATTTCAGAATGAGATCGCCAACCTGGATCTACTTTAAGCTCCTCTGGCCATCGGGCAACAAATAAATGAACCTGGCCTCTCTGATCCATAATCGGAGAGCTTCCCCAAATGGTGTAGCCAGGTTCTTCAACGGCAATACCCAGGTATTCCCACTGATCAGCGAAAGAATCACTTTGGCCATATCCAGCCTGAATTGTCCAAAGCATCCCTATAATTGCTAGGGTACGAATCAACTTAATGAATCCTTTTGTTTAGTTGCACCTATGTTTATTTTTTGAGCAGATCCCTAATTTCACCTAATAATTCTTCAGTCTTGGTGGGTGCAGGAGGGGCTG
>CAYUGX010000357.1:0-4574 GCA_964444375.1 uncultured Porphyromonadaceae bacterium
CCACAATTTACTGGCTCGAGGCGCTCTGGGTGCGGGAATTCTTCAACAGCGGCATCTTCATGACAATAGGTGCAATCCATGTCTGCATGAACCGACCCATGTAGCGCATTCGGCTTAATGTACATGGAAACAGTTTTGCCATTGCGGACAGCCGTTAGCTCAGGATCTTCGTGGCACATGAAGCAATCATCATTTGACTGAGCCTGAGTTGCTTGAAAACTTCCTGAGGAGAGTATGATTAAGAAAATGATTAAAACACTCAGAAAGACAGATGCGGGTTTCCTATTCATATTTTATTGTTATTTCATTAACAGAGCAATGGCCAATTCTGGGCCATTTACCGGTTTTATTGGCATTTACAATCTTACAAAACTTTTAGCTCTGTAGAAGCTAATTTCTGCATTCTCTGTTTGATATATGTCACGGGCTAAACTGATATATATCAATGTTCAATAGCGATGCAGATTAGCATTTAACTGGCATTTTTTTAATACATTGGCTTGATATTTGAAATTGAAATAATAGTATAACCGATAAGATGTAAAGTTATGTTAGTAAAAATTCTTCCCTTATTTATCGCCCTGGGATTATTTATTGGTAAAGGTCCTGCCCCTGCTGATTTTGAGTATATTGGATCTGCAAAGTGCAAGGCTTGCCACAATAAATCAACCACCGGTGCTCAATACAAAGTTTGGGCTGCTGGTCCCCATGCAAATGCACTGAAATCTCTCAGTGAAGAGGAGCAAAAGAAGCCTGAGTGCTTGAAGTGCCATACTACAATGGGCAATACCGATCCAAAACTGCACTATACCTTGACCAAAAAGGAAGGTGTTGGCTGCGAAACTTGTCACGGACCGGGTAGCGGTTACAAGCCAATGTCAATTATGAAAAGTCGTGAGAAGTCAATCGCCAAAGGGTTGATAATTCCAGATGAGAAGCTGTGCAGGTCATGTCATAACGAAGAAAGTCCAACTTTCAAAGAGTTTAATTACGAAGAGGCTCTGAAAAAAATTGCACATCCAAATCCGGCTAAATAGGATATTGGATTAGACCACTCACCAAAGAAAAAACCCTTGTTCTGTACTCTTCAGCACAAGGGTTTTTTTATTTTCGTAGCATGAAACAGTTGACATTTGCCGTCTTATTATATCTAGCCTTTTTTAATGCATTAGATGCACAGGAAAAGATTCACCTGATCACCGATCGCGACATTTATTCCATTGGTGATGAATTGATGTTTGTGGCCCAAATTGCCGCGATCGATTCTACTGATAGCTGTGAAGGAAGCATGCAGCTTTTGCTATTGGATGGCTACGGAAGCATTATGAGCACTTCTTCCTACCGGATTGCCTCGTGTCGGTTCAGTGGTGTTTTGCCACTCAAAGGGTTTTTACCAGATGGCCCCTACACATTAATAGCTTACACTTCAAAACAAGAAAGTGGTACTCCAGATCAGGTGTTTTCAAAAGAGATCATTGTGATGGAAAAAGGAATTCCTGGATTGCTGCTACTGGCTAGTGTTGACCAAGACCATTACCGGTCTGGCGATGAAGTTTTGATGAGGGTGGTCACCTATTTTCCAGATGGACAGTTAGCGCCAAGAACCAGCTTCTCGTATGACCTGATGGTTAATGGCGAGACAGTTAAGTCGGGCAGAGGTCGAACTAACCGCGAAGCTTTCGACGAGATTGAACTGGCGTTTCCCGAAATTTCAGAGCCCGCTCTAGTGCATGTTGAAATAACAGCAGAGATCTTCGGAAATCCATACACCAACTCGATACTGATACCATCTGTTGAGTTACCGGTTATGATAAATTTCTATCCAGAAGGGGGTCTGTTGTTTGAAGGTCTTGAGAGTCAGGTTGCCTTTACCGTAAATGATTGGCTCGGAAAACCCCTGGCTATTAAGGGTAATCTGGTTGATCAATATGGTGGAATTGTTCAGACGATCGAAACTACGGTTCCGGGTTTGGGTGGTTTCTTGATAAAAGGCGATCCCGCAAAACCGTTAAGTCTCATAATCGAGGAACCCGTTTCCTACAGCAAACAATTTCCCCTTCCTAAAATCCAGCCATTTGGAGTACGACTAATACAATTGCCTTCTACTGAGTCCAAAATGCAATTTCAGGTCAGCATCAATGTCGAGGATACATTCATTCCGGTGATAGCCAAAGTGTCACAGAATGGGAGAGAATTATCGAAAGATCGATTCTATATAAGTAAACCAAGAACCATCAACATTCCATTATCATACCTTGATCCAGGCCTGGTTCAACTAAGCCTGATTGGTGAAGAGGGGCAAGCATTGGCACAGATTGAAGCCTTTGTCCCCTACACATTCAAGGGTTTGAAACCTCCACCTGACATATCCAGTATTCTCTCCCCACTTGATGGGAATATTCAGCTAACAGTGGCCTCAGAGCAAAAATCAGGATTCGGCCCGCTTTGTATGGCGGTTGTAGATGATCTTTTCGCTCCTCAATTTAAGTCTGAATTGTCAACAGATCAGTATTTTCATTTAGGTCCCCAACTTGCCCGTCTACCGAACTCAGCATATTTCTTTGACGACAAGCAGCAACTACGGGACGAAGTGGTGCAGCTGGCCATGCTAACTCATCCGATAGGTAATGTTGATCAGTTACGCGATAGCATACAAAACGAGGTCAAGGCAGATCGGTTCAAAGCCCTCATTTCAGCTTATTTCGCTGAAGAACCGGTTGATCAGCTGTTACAGATCATTTATATACAACAGTTCCTGACTGATCATTTCTTAAAAAAAGGGAAAGAACGACCTACTTACCTGGCAGATAATAGAATGGCACTGGAAGAAAGAAGGCTTGTACCACTAAAACTGACTCAAAAAGAACGAATTCAACAAGAGTTAGCTAATGGCAAATCGCTGGCATCAGTATTGATGACTATTAAACCATACAGGGTTGTGAACAACCAGATCGTGTTCAGAGGTCCAGATTCATTTAATTACCAGGGTGGTGCAGTGATTATTATTGATGGAATTAACAAAGGATCAAACATCAATGCCTTAGAATCAGTTAGTGCATTCGATGTTGAGAACATTCGGGCTTCATCGAGTATTTCTGATGTGATCAAATACACAGGGATGGAGAATTCGAATGGAATAGTTGAGATTACCACTAAGAAAGGCGAAACTGAATTGCAGCGGAAAGACTTCAGCACATACAACCCAACGATTTACTGGGAACCAAATTTCAGAATACCCAAAGGTGGTTATATACAAATTACTTTACCTGAATCTCCGTTGGAATCACCCTTGCGAACCGCAATAAAGTAATTATGTAATTTATTACATAATATATTACATAATTAATCGTAATTGTTCCTTAACCAGCTGACCAGGTCTTTGATCACATATTCAGGAATATGGCTGGCGATCTGGTATTCATTGGGATTACCCGGTCCGCTTCCTTCCATAAACAAGTGATTGAGTTTTTTATAGCTTTTCATGGTGGTATTTTGCTTACCAGATGTACTTTCTCGCCACAAGTCAAAATCTGTCATGGTAACCTGGTAATCCCGTTCTCCCTGGAGAATGAGTATAGGGATTGTTAATTCGGAAGCTACCTGGGTGGGGTGATATTCTTTGAGGTCAAGCCAATAATTGGCTGGGATGTTCAGGGGCAAAGAATCTTTGGGTGTTTTTTGAGTCAGTTTAGTTTTGTTAAGCCTTTCGACTCTTTTAATCATATCAGATAGGTGCTTTTCTTCTTCGGGATTCACCTCCCCATCTAATCCAAACAAGTAATGATATTGTTCCAGAATCAATGTATCCATAGGTCTTGCAGGCCCTGCAAGGAGGATGAGCCCGGCAATAGATTGATTTCGGGCAGCCATTCTGGGGCCAAGATAGGCACCCAGGCTGTGGCCCAGAACAACGATCTTTGTTGGATCCACCGCAGGGTGGTTTTTTAAAAATTTAATGGCTTCATTGACATCTTCGATGACTTCATCATCAACTGTGAATTGTTGCGTCCAGATTTCATGTGTACCATGCACCCGGGTTCTTTTGTCGTAGCGGTATACGGCAAACTGTTGTGAGGCCAGTCCCCAGGCCAGGTCACTGAAGGGCTTGTTGGGCCCAATGG
This sequence comes from uncultured Porphyromonadaceae bacterium, assembly GCA_964444375.1. Classification (GTDB taxonomy): domain Bacteria; phylum Bacteroidota; class Bacteroidia; order Bacteroidales; family UBA12481; genus JABHCC01. The sequence goes on from CAYUGX010000357.1 coordinate 4,122, forward strand.
TTTCATCCCGGTCATTCGGTCCAGAACCGTGTACCAGGATGATCAGGGGGAAAGGACCTTGACCTTTAGGAATACTCAGGGTTCCCGGCAGTACCCATGGCTCTTTCCCAATTGACGTTGCTTCTTCAATAAATAAATCTTTGTCAGCATATTCAGGGGCAGAATAAGGGCTGTCTGAGTGATCAGGAAGGAAAAACAAACCAGAGATTTGTTTGTTTTTGTCAAACACCACCTTAATAATTAGTCTCATCTGCTCAAAGGAGCTGGATAGCAGCACGATATCATATTGACTTGTGGCTTGGAATTTTGAACCATGAAGCTCCTTTAAAACCCCCACTTGCTGGCTAATGGCCTCCCAGGTCTCTTTAATCTTATCAGCTGGCATCAGCCTGCTCATGGTCTCATCAAAATTCTGAACAGACTGATCAAATTGACCACTATTCATTTGCTGAA
>CAYUGX010000358.1:0-4526 GCA_964444375.1 uncultured Porphyromonadaceae bacterium
ACGGTATCCCCGAGGAAGTGGGAGTGGTCCCTCCCGAAACCACCTGGAAGGATCTGTTGGGATACGACCCCTTCGACAAGACCGAAAGACTGGCAGCCAGGGGCACCTACACGTCGGCCAAGATCGCCGAACGGCTGGGGTTGAAGGGTTCCCAGGCCGTGAACTACCTGCTGAAGACCGGGGTTCTGCCTCAACCGGCCCAGGTCATGGGTGGCGTCCGGCACTGGAACGAGGAAGAGGCCAAGGAGGCCGAGGCAGCATACAAGGCGCACACCGCCGAGCCCGAACCGTACAAGTGGGATCTGCCGAAGAAGGAGAGGTACTACAGGTCGGACGTGGCCAAGGTGTTGGGAGTCAACGGGGAACGGGTCCGGTACATGGTGGACCGGGCGATGATCCCGGAGCCTGCCGGACGTGACAATCGTGGGGCGAGGTTCTGGACGGAGGAAGAGGTGGAGAGGTTGGTCGCAGCAACTTCGGACCAATCCGATCGATGAGCAGAGCAGAGGCAATGGCACGTCATCCAAGCCTATTCTGGAGCAAGGATCATGAGTCTTCGCTCTGCAGACTTCAGTATGTCGTCGTAAGTCACTACCTCCAAATCAGAGAAGTCAGCGGACAGTTGTTGACGGTCGAGTTCGTGTCGAAAATCGTCGCTCCTACCGATGACAACTATGAGGGCTGGTTTGTAGATCTCCATTCCCACCTTGCTTGCCAGTGCCTGACGGTTCTCCTTCCGGTCGAACCAATCCCGGTACCGCAGCAGTTGAGACCTTGCTTCTGTCATGATTGCGGCAAATCGGTCCCTGTTATGCTGCCTACGTACAAGCTTGGCCTGGGGCAGCTTCAATTCCATTACCGCAGCTTTGTGCAATTCAGGGTCCGTCAGAATGAAATCTGGAACGAGCTCGGCCTCCTCACCAGCGAGAATCACCCGCGGATGCACTTGCTGGTAGTTGCACAATCCCAGGAAATGGGGGTGCCTCTCGAAGAAATCCTGGAAATCCTTCTCCCTTGCACGGGGAGCATTGATTAGCTCCTGGAGTTCTTCCAGTTCTGCGACACTGACACCGCCAAATCGAGCCTTGTGCAGAAGGACGGCCCGCCGTGGAACGGCTATCCCAGAGTCCGTTTTCGTCCAGAAGTCACCCAGGATGCTCACGTCTCTAAACACCATTGAGCCTTGAGCATCCAACGTGACCACAAAGGGGGGAGGATCTGCAAGCTCGTGCCCGAACGCAACGTCAGTGAGCGTGAACTCTGGAAGCTCGGACGCATCGAAGGGCGGTTGCGGTCGAGAGTCTATGGCCCCCTTGCCCATCCTCGCTATCATTGGCTCAGAGCCAGTGCAATCTATCGCTGTAGTAAGCTCGTTGGGTAGTACTCCGCCATCAACCACGAGATCCACATGGCGTCCATAACGTTCCTCCAGATCGAACGGGTCAAGGAACCCCACTGACCCGGAGGAGACTGGAAGGGTGAATAGGGGACGCCTCAGTTGCCTAGCCACTTCGAGGGTGACAGGACAGTCCGGTATTTCGACACCAATGGTCTTCTGTCGTCCCACAGCGAAATCCCTGAATCGTCTGTTTACCGGCATTATGAATGTATATGGTCCGGGGAGCATGCGCCTCAACATGCGAAACAGAGGAGTCGATAGGGGCTGGATGTATCGAGACGCCACATGGATGTCTTGGCAGATGACAGAGACCATAGAAGGCTGTTCTCCCTGCCTCAGCCGACGCATCCGGTCGATGGCCCGCTGGTCATGGAGGTCGCATGCCAAGCAGTACGAGGTATCCGTCGGGACCAACACGACCCCACTTCGCAGTAGGACCTTCCTGACCTCGGCGACCAGCCACTGTTCAGGTTTGGTTGGGTGAATGGTAAGAAGCATCGGCGGGCTACTCCCAGTAGTCCTGTGGCGTCACTTTGTACCGGCGGGTTCCGTATCGCCGTGCAGCACTCTTCAGGATTCGTGCCTTCTCCTTGTCAAAGCTCCTCCTGAGAGTGGCAGAGAATCCAATCTCCAAATGGTCAAGACCGTACTTGTTCTGCTCAAGCTCCTCCTCACGGGAGAGGTATTCGATGAACAGGTCTACCTTACTCAGCCGAGCCTCGATACGTTCCATCTTCTTGCCCTTGTAGAACAGCCTAACGTCATCCTTGGCGAGAACAGCCAAGTCGCCTGCGACTGTGTCATCGTGTACCCCGCAATCAAGGCAGGTCAGGTCCAAGTAGCTGAACATACGTGACATCGTATTGGCAATGTAGTGACCGTAGGGCGTGATTCTAACCGAATCGATTTCCTGCGTATACTCGTCGATCCGGCTATCCGATTCCACGACCCCTGATTTGAGAAACCTGTCCATGTGTTTCTCAAAATCCTCCAGCATGTCGAATGTGTCAACGAAGTGACCAATAAGACCCGAGAGTGAGTGATATACTGTGTCCCTGGGTGAGATGTTCTTCGACAGTATCTCAAGGATACGAAAGCCCGTAAAGTGCGATCCGCCAGTCTGAGAGCGAATCCTGTAGAGATTCGGGATGTAGCTTTGAGCCTCGTCGTAGAAGAAGCGGCCCGGAACCATCATTGGCCGCAACACCTGATGCGTCTGGAGGTTCCAGGACGATGCCTTAATCATCTCATCAACCTGGGTATAACCAGACAAGAGGAAATTCTCGAACAGAAGCAGAGCGAGGCGCATATTCCCGTGGGCACTCGCCCTGAGGAACTTGGTGAGGTGAGAGGAACTTCTCCGGGAGTCCCTAATGAGAACGCCAAGCAGTGATGAAAGGTCCTCCAATTCCTCATCTGATGACCCGCTGGCGACCTTCATCCTACGTTCATCGTCCCGAAGGACCTTCAGGATGTATTCAAGGCGTTTTCGAAAGACAGATTGAGGGGGAGGACTGCTCAAGTGGAACCCGCTTCCGGGAAATGCGTCAAGGGTCCCGTGTATCCTTGAGTGGTAGAACCTCTCCTCACGCATTGATATGACGACAAGGCAGTTGAGATCTCCAGCGATGTTCTGTGCCTCAGTGAAGCAGTAGTCCTGGAGGTCGGGAGAGAACTGATCGGTGTTGTCCAGAACCACGATCATGCCCTTTTGTCTCCGTCGCCAGTAGTGGGCTAGCCGTTTTGCACAGTACGCTCGATCCTCTAGCCACTCTTGCACAAGTCTATTCAGATGGAGATTGTACTCCAGGGAGTCCGTCGGGAGACCTGCGAGCAGTTGTCGCTTCGCCACCTCGAATCGGTCCGAGAACAGTTCTAGGAGCTTCTCCCTTTCACCGGCCAGCAGGTCATCGGGGTCGATTCTCTGTAGCAGTTGTTCCCAAATCTCTGCCTCGATCTTCTTCTTTTCCGGTGGGCATTTCAGCAAATCAATGACTGCCACCACTGCGAAATGCCTAATCGAATTTGGCGGTCGATGGTACAGTAGCCTTCGAATAAATGTAGATTTACCGGCCCCCTTTCCTCCGAAAAGCACTATCACTTCTTCCGTGGTTCGGTCCCTGACGGCATCGCCAATGCGTTTACCGAGAGCGCCTCCCTTCTTGTCATCGAAGAAGTCCTTGACATTGTATCCGACAAAATACGGAGACAGGCAGTCGAAAATGAGACTCTCCACCTCTCGTTGGTTATGCTGATACTCCCTGATGCTTACGTAGCACTCCTCCATGAATTCTTCGTCGTGCTCGTCCAGTTTCCTTAAGTACATCTTTGCGAGGGGGCGCAAGACCGGGGCGAGTCGATTCGAACTGACTTGTTGTGAATACTCGGGGATCTTGGTCCGTGGATGAAAGACCTCCCTTACCTCGAAGGCCCTTGCGCTGAGCAGGCTCTTCAGCGACAAATCTTCAACAACAGAACAATACCCAAGATTGTTCTGGACCTCGCTAAAACTCACTGAAAAATAGTCGAGGGAACGAATGAACCGGGCCTCCAATTGTCTCCAGTCCTTTTCCTTCTCGAAGACCTTAAAGAGCACCCACTGATGACCGTTGGTTATGCAGGCGTATTCACAGCCCAGGTCCAGGCAGTAGGCTCGCACCTGTTGTACCGCCTCCTTGATAGCGTCGTCGGTCATCAGAGTCTTTAGGCGTATCGTTCCGGCGAGACCCTTGCTGTCGAAGCCTCTGGGCAGTTGGAAGTAGTTGCCCTCCCTTTTTGCCTCAATCACCAGCACCGGCCATTGACTTCGCCCATTGAGAACGTAATCGGCAAAGCCTGGAGAAACTGATTTCTCGCAGCGAACGGCACCTTTCGGCCATCCCAGAACATCGTGCAATACCGTGTCGATCACTCTGTGCCGAGTATCAGCTTCATTCAGATTCGTTGTTGAGCGATACTCCTCTGCCAGTGCGATTGCGGCGTCGTGAGCGGTGTTGGGTTCTGTGCTCATCTGTCATTTCCTCCTCAATCCCCTTCCCGCAAGGTGGACTGCTTCAGGCCCAAGGGAGCCGCCCGTCGGAGACGATGAAATCCAGTTGAGTCCACCGAGGGTGTAGCCATGAGCCTC
>CAYUGX010000359.1:0-4517 GCA_964444375.1 uncultured Porphyromonadaceae bacterium
GTGTATCCAAATAGCACAAAAGGAAAACATAAGTATCAAAAGACAGAAGCTGCTTGCTGATGCAGCCAAAAGTAATTTACAAACGGCCCGTGCTGCTTATCTTCCCAGGATAAACGGATGGGTTTCTCACAATATCAATTCGGGTAAAACAGTCAATTTCGAAGACTATTCCTATATCAATACTCAATATGAAGATGGAAATCTTGGTATTCGTGGCGACATCGTGTTGTTTGATGGTCTGAGTAATGTGAATAGTGTTAGACAACAAAAATTCAGCTTTGAAGCAGCCTTAAAGGAATCTGAGAAGTTGAGCAATAGTTTAGCTGTACAAGTGACCTCTGCATATCTTTCTGTTCTCTTTGCTACCGAACTTGTTACAATCACTGAGAACCAACTCCTTGTAAGTAAAGATCAAGTTGAATCAACACGGATCTTCTTTGAAAATGGGCGAATGGCAAAATCAGAATTGCTTGAGATGCAATCTACGGCTGCCCAGGATGGACTCAGACTGACTGAGGCCAAATCACAATTGTCTACTGCCAGGCTCCAATTAGCGCACTTAATGAATCTTAAGACAATAGATAGGCTGATCATTCAGCGACCCGGACAGGTAGAACTGACTCGCATTGAACTTCAGAATCCCGAACAAGTGTTCAGCACAGCTTCACATCTCCTGCCAAGAATAGCAGGTGCTAAATATCGCGTTAAAGCATCAGAGTCTGGGTTAGCGGCTACCCGAGGACTTCTAAGTCCGAGCATCAGCCTTGACGGAGTTTACTACACCAGATACTCAGCTCTGGGTGTTAATCCGATGGATCCTCTGGGGGAGTACTCGTATACAAACCAAATGAATGACAACAGCTACAAACGAGTATCATTGAGTATGCAAATACCCATATTTGGACAATTACAAACCCGAAATCAGATTAATCAGGCAAAGATACTGGCCATGGATTCTAAACTTGCACTGGAATTGGAACAGAATACCCTCAGGCAGGAAATCAATCAAGCCTTTACTGATGCAGAAAATGCCTGGTCAAAATACATCGCTTCCTCCGAAGCCCTGCTGTCAGTGCAAGAAGCTTTCAATTTCACCCGGGAACGCTTCCAATCGGGTTTAGCCACAACTTTAGAATTCAATATTTCCAAAAACCAATTGAGCCGAATAGAATCTGAATTGCTACAAGCAAAATACGAATATCTGCTGCGAAGTAAGATTCTTGATTTTTACCAGGGGATTCCGATATCCTTATAACCTTTAACAGCAATTTAACAGGCCCAATTAAAGCACTGATAGTATTGTAAATACACAGATACTTTCCCGAAATCGGACAGTTTTGTCAATAAGTCAAACAGGCCGTTCAAAAGAAAAATTGGGCCACAGCAAACAGGATCATACTTTTGCTAGGTAGAATAGAAGAAAATGATGAAATCCTGTTTAGTGATTATGATGAGTATGTTGTTTTTAACAACCTCTGCCCAGGTAATCCAACTCGGTATAAACCAAGCCGATCCACTCGAAGCACATGCTGGAGCCGATACCCTATTATGTAAAAACCATAGTATTCTTTTAGGAAGCGAATTGTCTGCGACTGGAGGCACACCTGATTATTCATATGTTTGGTATCCAAATGTGTATCTCGACAACAATACCCTTGCCAGGCCAACTTGCACACCTGAGGAAGCTACAACTTATATTCTAACCGTTACTGATAAATTCGGATGTACCGCTAGCAGTTATGTTACAATAGCTATTGATCCTTGCCTCAGCACGGGCATTATCTGGAGCGAAGAAAGCATCACCATATTTCCAAATCCGGTGCAGGATAAACTGAAAATCATCGGCTTACCTTTTACACAAGGTCATGTTAAACTCACTTTGGTGAATGGATTGGGTCAGGAAGTGATGCAGCGAGACATTGATTACCACAAAGCTTTTGGCTCAGCTGAGCTAGAACTGCAGGTAGCACACGTGCCAAAAGGCATGTATTTATTGCGGATTATTGTCGAAGGGCAAAGCTTTGTTAAATCCATTCAACTCTTTTAGTCAACCATGATGCTGAAATATTATATACTTATCATTTTCTTGGGCCTATTTACTAATTTAATCGGACAACAGTCTGTTTGTGTGAACGATACAGTGAAACTCTATACAGGCCAATACAGAGGAGAACGCTTCTGGCAACAATCACCAGATGGTGTTGATTGGTCTCGAATGGCAGACAGAGACAGCGATACGCTGGTAGTAGTTGCGATGGAAAATCAAGAATATCGATTTGAGATTCTGGAAGGATCATGCCAGTCGATATTTTCAAATAGCGTTGAGATTCTTGTAAATCAGCCTCCTGTGGTGGTATTGCAATCAATTGACTCTGTGTGTCTGAATGCTGATCCAATTAATCTGACTACTGGGACACCGGTAGGTGGAAATTATTACGGCACTGGAATTATGGATGGGCGTTTCATACCTAATCTGGCTGGTGTTGGAACCCACATCTATTCTTATGCATTTACAGAGCCTTCAACAGAATGTGCAGACACCAGCAGTGCAACTATTCAAGTAATGCCGCTCACCACCGCACCCCTTGCCGGAACAGACCAATTAGAGATAATGCAGGATTCGATACAATTGAACGGAAATCTGCCTGATGTTGGCCAGGGCTACTGGACTATAGTCAGCGGCATTGGTGGCACCTTCTCTGATTCAACCCAAAGTGATTCATGGTTCTTTAAAGGCACTGAAGATCTCGCCTACACTCTGGCCTGGCACATTGAAGGCAAGTGTGGTTCAGCATCTGATGAGGTCAACCTGCTCTTTCTTCGATTGAGTAAAAATCCTTGTCCTGGCACGCCAGTCGTTTTCGATGCTGATGGCACCATGTATCCAACCATACAAATCGGTGATCAATGCTGGATGGCTGAAAACCTCAAAGTGGGGACCTTTATTACGAGTACCGAAACAGGATCAGCCCATAGCGATGCCGCCGACAATGGAATAATTGAGAAGTACTGCTTCGACAATGACGAGAACAATTGTGAGTTATATGGTGGTTTATATGACTGGGATGAAATGATGGGATATAGCACTACAGTTGGCTCACAAGGCATTTGTCCTGAAGGATGGCACATTCCGGATAATGAAGACTGGCTTGAGTTAGATGATTTCTATAAATACAACGATGCCGGATTGCACCTCAAAGAAGGTGGTGAAAGTGGGTTTGAAGGCCTTTTGAGCGGTGATCGACATAATCAAGGTTTCTTTGTTAGTTTTGGAAGCAGTGGTTTCTATTGGTCTTCTGACACCTACAATTACAATAACGCAAACGAAGGGTACGTGCGTGAATTATGTGCATGCAACAATCTATTGGAGCGTCTGCATTTCAATAAGAAAACCGGAGCCTCGGTAAGATGTATAAAGAATGAATAATCAGTCATTTCTTCAGCTATGCTAAAGGTGGTTGCAATAAATGGAAGCCCTCACAAGAATGGCAATACTTCCTCTTTGATAAAGGTTGTTTTCAAGGAATTAGAAGCTGAAGGGATATCGACTAAACTCATTCACATCGGAAATGAAGTCTTAACGGGTTGCATGGCCTGCTTTTCATGTAAAAAGAATGCTGACATGAAATGCAAGTACAAGAATGATGGATTTAACTCAGCCTTCAAAGCCTGCGTCGAAGCGAATGCAATCATTCTGGGTTCACCAGTTTATGTGGGGGGAATGTCTGCCCAATTGAAAGCATTTATTGACCGGGCTTGTTTGGTTAACAAATTCAATGGAGAACCATTAAAAAGAAAATTGGGTGCTGCGATTGTCGCTGCCCGGCGTAATGGGGCATTAGAAACCTTCAATGGAATCAACAATTTTTTTACTATATCCCAAATGATAATTGTTGGCAGTAGTTATTGGAATCAGGGTGTTGGGAAAGAAAAAGGAGAAGTATTACAAGACGAAGAGGGTATCAAGACTATGGTCACACTCGGTAATAATATGGCCTGGTTATTGAATCAACTACACAGCGAATTACCCGCAAAGAAACCAGTCTTAAAAAAGAAAAAGAAGAAGCAGGGATAGTACCCTATGCCTTTCGGATCACTTTTGTTTCCAGTTCGATATCAGGGTGAAGATGTCTCTTAACAGCACATTGGCTTGCCGCTCTGATTACCGCTGAATCATATTTCTCAGGAAAATCAGGAGTCACGTGTATTTCAATAATTACCTTTCCAATCATTCGCTTGGCGGCGTCATACTGAATCTGTTCGCTTAAATGGAAAGTACTTGCATCAATGTTTCGTTGATCACAAAACTGCTTCACATAGATGCCCGCGCATGTCCCTAAAGAAGCTAGAAATAGGGTGAAGGGTTCTGGATAAAGGCCATCACCTCCCGATCTAGCCTGTTGATCGGTTTGAATGGTAAAACCATTTACATCGGCAAAAACCTGCTTATTCCCAGGGTAATAAATCTTCATAGTCAAGTATAGTGATGGTTAGAAATATGCGATCTAGGAGGGATT